>PMAA01000213.1 GCA_003152355.1 Acidobacteriota bacterium
CCAAGGCGGCGATTGGGGAAATGCTGTCACCGAACAGATGGCTCTGCAGACGCCTCCGGGATTGATCGGCATACACACCAACATGCCGGCCACCATCCCAGATGACGTTGCGAAGGCTCTCCAATTCGGCGAACCACCGCCGCCTGGCCTCTCAGCCGAAGAGAAGGGCGCGTGGGACCAGCTCGACTTCTTCTATAAGCACGGCGTGGGCTACGCGGACGAGATGGCGAACCGCCCACAGACGCTGTACGGGCTTGAGGATTCACCGGTGGGCCTCGCAGCCTGGATGCTCGACCACGACGCGGCCAGTTTGTCGCTCATCGCACGCGTTTTCCATGGTCAGCCCGAGGGCCTGACGCGAGAAGACATCCTCGAGAACGCCTCGCTCTACTGGTTTACGAATACGGCGGTCTCTTCGGCGCGTCTCTATTGGGAAAGTAAGCTTCCCTTTTTCGCCCCGAAAGGCGTCCAGCTCCCGACTGCCGTGAGCGTATTTCCCGATGAGATCTATGCAGCCCCGAGGAGCTGGACGGAGAAAGCCTATCCCAAACTGATTCACTACAACCGACTCCCGAAGGGCGGACACTTCGCAGCGTGGGAGCAGCCGGAACTCTTTTGTAGCGAGCTCCGCGCTTCATTTAAAACGCTGCGCTAGTTGTAGAAAGGCGGGGCGGCGCGCTCAATATGCGCGCCGTCTTCCACCGCGAAACGCGGCGGCATCGATTTATGAATTTAGAAGGAAGAACACTATGAAACGGGTCGGCTTCTTGCTGCTTGCGGTTGCAGCCCTGGCGGGCGTTGCCGGCTACATGGCCCACGCATCCGGACAGTCCGACGGAGGGGCCGCCCCGATCTTCGTAACCACAATTCCTCCTGGATACCGCGACTGGAGATTGATTTCCGTGGCCCATGAAGCGGGCAAAAACAACGATATCCGCGCCATTCTGGGCAACGACGTGGCGATTAAGTCCTACCGCGAAAGAACTCTTCCGTATCCAGACGGCAAGATCATTGCGCGAGTAGCCTGGAATTACGAGCCGTCGGAAGAAAACAACAAAATCTTTTGCAGCTTCGTTCCTAGCACCTGTGGGCGGCCCCAATCTTTCGTAGCCGGGCCGCCGAAGAACGGAGTGCAGTTTATGGTCAAGGACGCGAAAAAATATGCGTCGACGGGCGGCTGGGGATTCGCTGAATTCGACGATGGTAAGCCGGCCGGAGAGGCGGTGCTCAAGACGTGTTTTCCCTGCCACGCGGCTATCAAAGCTCGCGACTTTGTCTTCACCCGTTACGCACCTTGAGCAGAGAGAAAATAAATGAATACAAATGCGAAACAGCAAATGGTCACTCGCGAAGACTCTCAGCCGGGCGGCGCCGAGCAGCGGTTGAAAGAACTTGGGATTACGCTTCCCGCACCTCCCGAGCCGTTCGGGACTTATGTGGAAGCGGTACAGACGGGCAATCTTCTTTTTCTGACTGGGATGCTTCCGACGGAGGGGCCCGGAGCGAAATTCGTTGGGCGCGTCGGCGCGGAGCTTGATGTGGAAGCGGGGCGCAAGGCGGCTCGGCTCGCGGCGCTCAACGTCCTCGCTGTCGCGCGAAAGCATTTGGGATCGCTCGACAGAGTCACGCGCGACGTCCGGCTCGGCGTGTCGGTGGCGACTTCGGGAGATTTCCGCGATCAGCCAAAAATCGCTGACGCCGCTTCGCAGTTGCTGCAAGACGTTTTCGGAAAAGACAAGAACCCTTGCCGCTTGGTGTACGGCGTCGCAAGCCTGCCGCTCGGCACGCCCGTCGAACTGGAAATTATTTTCGAGGTGACGGAGTAAAAGAGGCTTCGTGATGCAGGTTTCCCGCACGGCGTTGATGGTGTCTGTCATGCTCGCGTCATTTCAATTCTGGACCCAAGCTCAAGGAAAGGAACGTCCCATGGAACGCCCGACTTTTTATCGTACGATACAGATAGACGGGCTCTCGATCTTTTACCGAGAGGCGGGGCCGAAAGACGCGCCGACACTTCTCCTGCTGCATGGACTACCGTCGTCATCGCGGATGTTTGAACCGCTCTTCGCGCGGCTTTCGGATCGCTATCACCTTGTCGCGCCTGATTACCCAGGCTTCGGGCACAGCGATTGGCCTGATCCGAAAAAATTCGCGTACACGTTCGATCANNACATGCAGGATTACGGCGGCCCGGTGGGTTTTCGCATGGCGTTAGCGCATCCGGAGCGAATCGAGGCGCTGATCGTCCAGGATGCTGTGGCGCACAACGAAGGCTTGGGGGCGAATTGGAAGGCGCGGAGGGCGTTTTGGGCCGATCGCGCCGCCAATGAAAGCACACTGCGCACAAATCTGCTGTCGCTAGCGACGACGCGGACGCGGCATGTCGGGAACGACCCAGACTTGGAACGCTACGATCCGGATCTCTGGAGCGATGAATTTGCATTTCTCAGTCAGCCCGGCGAAGCCGACATTCAAAGCGACCTTTTCTACGACTATCGAACCAATGTGGACGCCTATCCGAAATGGCAGGCATGGATGCGCGAGAAGCAGCCGCGCCTGCTGGTGATTTGGGGCAAGTACGAGCTCTCGTTTGACCCGTCGGAGCCGGAAGCCTATCGCCGCGACGTGCCAAAGGCGGAGGTGCACATTGTTGATGGAGGGCACTTCGCGTTGGACACAGCCGCGGATCGGATTGCGGAGCTCGTCCGGGGCTTCATGCTTCGTGAAGCTGCGGCGGGCATGTGAGGCGGAGAAGCGGAATATCATATCGAAGCTGTCGCGCAGTTCTCCGCGTGGAAACTCCTGATTCGCCGGACGGGAGGTACTTCACGAGGTGCGTCAGTTACTAGCGATCCGACTCAGCATCCGAGGGGAATCGGACCCTCAGATTCAGGGGACTAACCACAAAGCAAGTTGGCGGCTACTCGATTCATCACTTGAATAAAGGCCGAGTGTCGTGACTTTGAGGATTATCCAACGGAGCACTGAAGAGCGGGTTTCCGTTTTCAAGCTCGTTGAGAAATGAACTGACAGTTCCTCTTCACTCATATCTACCTCTGTCTTAAATACACAAGAGAGTCGAAACGTTCGTTTAGCAGACGGATTGCTGAACAACATAGCCGCTAGAGTTGCTCAGCCAGGATGTTTTTAGGGACCAATTTTATTTTGAGAACTGTGCTGCAGAGAATGGCAGGCCACAATCCATGAGCCGCCGCATATTGCTAAGGCGATGAATGCGCTCGACCACTCGGCGGGTTTGTGGGAGCCCGGTGGGGTCATAATTCGGGGTGCATGGAGCAGGAAAAACCAAAGCAAAAACATTAGTCCGAGGAGAAACGGCCCCCAAAAGTCCATCCATTTTGCGCCTATCGTCAGGCCGGCAACGATGAAGACTACGCCGGTCAGATATGCCCAGAACATGCCTGAGCCGGGAATCCAGGTAGGGATAAGACCGGCGATGAAGCGTGGGATGAGAAAATGGCTCACGCCGAATACCACCGAGGAAATTGCGAAGAGGTATGGGCCGGACTTGATGAGGACATTTACGATGCCTTCCAATGGCCCAAAATCATTTCTTTCTTTGGGCAGAATTCCGGCCAGGGTAAAGGCCGAGGCGCACAGGATCAGGATTTCGAAGGCAACGGTGCGAATGCCGATATCAACTGGGTGTGCAGCTACTTGGGATATTTGAAGGAAGATATCGCAAAGAAGAAACAAAATTCCGAACAAAATCGCCGCCAGCCGCGCTCTGATATTTGCAGCGATGCAGAAGCCAGCGGCGAGAAGGACAGCGCCCGTGAGGTATGCCAGCCATGGGGTCGCTGGAACAAAAGGAATGATGGGGACTGTCGCTCCCGAATATCGTGCCCAGATAAAGTGTTCGACCCCGAGGGCGATAATGGCGATGGAGAATATGAGCCGACCTTGTTTGACGATGGGCTCGATGAGGCGAGAGTTGGACATTTTATTCGCACATCGTATGCGGGTGATCCCTCGGACGCAATACTCGGAATTGTCCGAGCTCCAGTTTGTAAGGGAGCAGAAGGAAAGCCGCGGGCAGGATGCCCGCGCCACGAAGTCAAGTCGCTACCAGCGGACTAGACCCTCGGGATCTTTGACTAAGACGACCTCGTACTTTTCCAACATTGGCATCGGGGCGTTTTCGAGTCCGCGCTTGCACAACTCGCCCTCGTAAAATTTTGCTTTCATCGGTTCGCGCAAAGGGAGGTCGGGGAAGCCGCGCATGAAGAAGAACGTGTCGGGATCTTCGACGGAAAGAAATGGGTCCAATATTTTCATACCGATTTCATTGTGGGCCGGAATGGATTTGGTCCGGAGTATCTCGAGGAACTCGGAGCGTTTGCCAGGCTTGGTTTTGTAGGTATGCATTTCGATGATCATTTGAACGCCTAAACGAGAGCATACTTGCGCGGTTTCCATAATATTCGCACCATGTTTACCACAATATGGTTTTTCCGTTAGGAGAGGCGTACGCTTTGATTCAAGGGTGCGGCGACAGAGGCGGATGTCAACTGGAGCCGGCATTTATGTCAAACGACTTCGACGTGCAAGGGCCCTCCGACTTGGGACTCGAGGCAGCCGGTTTTCGTCTGGAAAACCTCGAAACAGACCGCTCGATCATGTACATGCTCGGGCCGAGCCTGCGAATCATCTACTGCAATAAGGCCTGGGATGAATTTGCCTCTCTGAATGGCGGAATCGGACTCGAACGAGACGTCGTTCTCGGGACGCCGATCCGGGACGTGGTTCCCGATCCCTTGAGGACGTTTTACGAGAATGCTTTCGCCCAGGTGCGGCAGCAATTGAAGCCATGGGAGCATGACTTCGAGTGTTCGTCTCCGGATACATTTCGGCTTTTCCACATGCGCGTGCTTCCGCTGCCGAACTTGAACTCGATTGTGGAGAATTCGCTCCAAGTCGAGAAACCTCACGGCCCGGAACGTCCGGCAATGTCCGCGGACCGCACTTCCTATGTGAATGAAAACGGCATTCTTGCGATGTGCTGCCACTGCAGGCGCACGCGAAGGATCAACGCGGGTGCGGTGTCAGTATGGGATTGGGTTCCGGCGTTCCTCACTGATCCGCCGGGACGCGTTTCGCACGGATTGTGCCGGACGTGCCGAGCTTATTACTATCCCGACGCGGAAATCGCGCGTCGTTGAGGATTCGTTTTATTCCCTTCGCGCTATGCCGCCGGCGACAATTCGCGACGCTTCCTGTAGAAAATTAGAGCGACGACGATTGATGCGAGGGCGAGGCCTGCGCCGAACTCCGTGGTCCAGTAGACCTTGACGCGGGAGTGGCGCGTGAAACTATCGAAAAACGCCTGAATGAAAAGATTGTGGCTGGCGTGCAGGATCATGCCCGTCCAAAGGCTGCCGGATTTGAGCCGCATCCACGCGAGCAGAAAGCTTATGCCGATGACCAGCACAGTAAAGCAGATCACCGAATACCAGAGCGGGCCGCCGCCGAGATATCCGCCGAAGAGAATGATGGGATAATGCCAGAGCGCCCAGACGATGCCGCTGATGAGGGAGACGCGGGGGAACGACGTCACCTTCGCGAGTTGCGGAACCAGGAAGCCGCGCCAGCCTAGCTCCTCGCCGAGCGCCGAGATGCAGGAGCCCAGAACGCCGACGGTGGCAAGAATCAGAAATAGCGCAGGCAGAACGGCGGCATGTGGAAGCTGAGGGAAACGTTTTGTGATAACGGCGAGCGGCGGAGCATGAGGATCGAAGTACCCGGCGAACCAGATGGGAAGATAAACGGCGCTGCCATACGCCAGTGGGATCCAGTAGCTCGCGAATTGATATTTTGTTTTGCCCCAGCGAAATTCGTGGCCGCGAAGATTACCCTGAAAAATCAGACGGGTCAGCAGGCCCGAAATTCCTGGGCACCACATCAGCGCGAAGACATAGCGCGCCGAACCCGGTTCGGTCATCGGGTGCCGGATGATCAGAACGTAGAAGATTGAGCTGAGGCAGAATGTGACGAGTAAATAGACTATGACAGAAGTTATCGTGCGGCGGCGGCCAGCGGGGTCCATTTTAGACACTTTCGCTCTCTGATTTCGAGACGCGATTCGGAGTTTGCGGTATTGAGCTCAAGGGCGCACATCGTACGCTGGTCTTTGCCCGCACGCAATAATTTCGGCGAGAAGGGGCCTGAGCTGGTTCTCGAGCGTGCGGAAAACTTCGGAGGATATAATCGTAAAGCGAGACTACGACGGGGAAAGGGAAACGATGAGAAAGGAAATGATCGGAATGCTCACGCTTGCTGCGCTCTTGGCCGCTAGTGGCGTGCGCGCGCAAGAGCTGCCAATGAAGGTGAAGGGCGGGCATGAGCTCGGAGAAACGGCCGAGCAATTTTTCGCCGAGGGCCATGAAAAAGAGGTGCTGAGCGCGTGCGCGTCGGGAGATTTCAAGAGTTTGAAAAAGACGACGAAACGCTTGGCGAGGCAGTATTGCAGTGACTTAACTGACACGCGGGAGCAAGCCGCGGGCGGCAAGCGCGTCGAGTATAAACCTGCAGGGGACCCGACCGAGTATCGCACCGACACATTCACGTTCGATGGCGGCCACTTAGTTAAAGTAGAGCTGATCTACGCGGCGCCGAGCCCGGAGGCGAATTACAAAGGCAAGTCGTTCGCGGACATTTTCGCGGGGGTGAAGGAAGCGTACGGGCCGGCGACGGGCGAGAGTGCCGAACCGACGCAGAGTGTATACGGGCAGCAGTACATCGCGCACCGTGAAATTTGGCTGGCGCCGCATGCGGCTGTGGTCATTATTGAGAAGCCTGGGGAGGACGGGTCGACTACTTTGATCGCGTGCACGCGCGCGGAGTATGATCGCGCGTTGGCGCCAGGTGCCGCGAAGCCGGCTAATCCGATACAATAAAGTTCTTCATTCGACGACGCGACGCTGGGGATAAGAATATGCGGTACGGCTGGAAGAGATCGCATGCAATGCGGCGTAAACGAGAAAGGCCATTCCCGCCCGCCCAACTGCGGAAATTGCGCGCCATCGCTACAATCTTTGCGCTCATCCTGATGGTTACTGCTGTAATTTATATGCGCGCCGGACGATGGGAGTACCGCAACTATTGGAGCGGCTATGTGTATGTTCCGCTCCTAATATTCGTCGCCCCTTTGATTTTTTATGCCGCATGGTTCAACGGCAAATCAAAGAACAAGGATAAGGGCTGAGCGCTGGTAGACTCTGGAGACGCCGACGAGCGTCTTATAAGGAGCGACAAAGACATGTTGGTGATGTTCGTTCTTCCGGCAGTGGTGCTATTGGTGCTGGTGTTTAGTCTTCCGATTTGGAAGCATCCGAAGAAGTGGAGCTTTTATTCCATCGGCGGGATAAGTCTGATCATATTGATTGTCCTCATTTTATTTTGGACCGGGCACCTGTAGCTGGCCGCTTCGCTGTGAAAGCCTGAGCTTTTTCATTCGATATCGCTTCAGACTCTTCAATTAATTAATCGTCATCCGCGCGATGGGACCGGAGGCAGGGGCCTCCGGGCTCTGATGGGAATTGGGAGCGCCGGCCAAGAGTCGAAACACTGGGATACGCGCCGCACGCTGGTGCGTTCGGACGGGAGTTGAAAGCGGGGAGGATGGCTGATACCATCCGCGGAAATGGCTGACAAGAAGCTCCGCATAAACCTGAGCGATTTACTCGGCAAGGCCGAGGTAATGATCTACGGCGTGATGGGCGTGCTGCTGTTCGTCGCTGCGCTCGCGGCTGCGGTGGACGCGGCAAGTATTCTTTGGACGGACATTCGACATTGGACGCTGGCTTCGGGCACGCTGGGCGCGCTCGACCAACTGCTGCTGGTGCTGATGCTCGT
>PMAA01000075.1:0-6116 GCA_003152355.1 Acidobacteriota bacterium
CGTCTCGCGCTTGCTGGTGCAAAACAACGAAAGTGAAGAGCAGGCGGCGCAACGCATCGCCGAAATCTACAACCGCGTTCAGCGCCAGGTATATCTGTTCTTCACCGCAACTCTGATTGCCATTCTCTTCACCAGCCTTTATCTCATCCGTTCGAATCGGCGCTTGTTCGCGCAGCTTGAGACGCTTTCCGCGCAGCGCAGCGAACTCGCGCAAAAACTCATCTCCACTCAGGAATCCACCCTGCGCCACATCTCCCNNCCATCCTCACCGCCGTCGGCGCCATGCTGACCCGCGCCGGAAATCAGGCTCCCGAAGGATCGCCGTTGCGCGCCGACCTGCGCGAAGTCTGTGAGATTGCGCAAACCACCCTCGATAAAGTCCGCACCCTGTCGCAAGCCTTGCATCCGGTGATGCTCGAAGAAACAGGACTCGAAAGCACACTCGACTGGTATTTGCCCGTGGTGGAACGCCAGGCTGGAATTGACGTATTCTACGTAAAATCGGGCCACCCGTTTCCCGTCAACGGAAGCGCCGCCATTCACGTCTATCGCGTCGTGCAGGAAGCTCTCAACAACCTGACCCGGCATTCGGAGGCGAACGAAGCCTGGGTTCGTCTGCGCTTTCAGCCGCAAGCTTTAGAGGTCGAAGTGGAAGATCACGGCAAAGGATTCAATTCTCAATCCGTGAGCCGGGGGATCGGCATGGTGGCGATGCGCGAGCGTGCCGAATTGCTTCGAGGTCGCATCGAATTCATCACGCCGCAAACGGGCGGTACGCTCGTCCGGCTGACTGTTCCTCAAGGAAGGGCGGAAACGAATGCCTAAAAAAATCTCCGTGATGCTGGTGGACGATCATAGTCTCGTCCGGCGCGGATTCCGGCGGATCATCGAAGACGAAGCCGATCTCGAGGTAGTTGGCGAGGCGGGGGATGGCGACGAGGCCGTTCGATTGGGCGTCCGGCTTCGGCCGCGCGTGATCGTGATGGATTGCGCGCTGCCGGGAGTGAGCGGATTGGTGGCGACGCAGCGAATTCTCGAGACCGCTCCCGAAACGGCGATATTAATGCTCAGCATGCACTCGGAAGATACGCTCGTGCGGCAAGCGATGGCGGCTGGCGCTCGCGGCTATATCCTCAAGAATGCCATTGACCTCGAACTGGTTGATGCGATCCGGCGGGTGGCTGCGGGCGAAAAGGTGCTCGCGTCGCAATTGACGCGCGAGCCCGGGCTGAAGGGCGAGCGGGGCGCAAGCCTGACAGCACGGGAATTGGAAGTCCTTCAATACATCGTCAGCGGAAAATCAAACAAGGAAATCGCGAGCCAGCTCAAGCTCAGCGTCAATACGGTGGCGGTTCATCGCGCGAATATCATGGACACTCTCGGGATTCACAAAACCGCCGAGCTTGTGGTTTACGCGATTCGCCACGGTCTGGTAAGCATTCCGTGAAGCGACGGTCTTTCCTGCTCGGAATGGCTGGCGCGGCTTCTGCCTCCGCAATTCAGGCGATCGAAATTTGGCCATACGTATCGCAAGTATTTGCCGCGCCTGGGTCAAATCTCGGTTTTCGTCTGACGGATGCGACCGCGCGCGCCGGCATCGGGTTTCATCACAATAGCGGCGCCTTTGGCGGGAAGATGCTGCCGGAAACCATGGGCTCGGGTTGCGCGTTTCTCGATTACGACGGCGACGGCTGGCAGGACATTTTGCTCGTGAATGGCATGGACTGGCCAGGCCACAAACGCGAGCGAACTACGCTGAAGCTCTATCGCAACAATCGTGACGGCACATTTTCAGATGTGACGCGCGGCGCCGGCCTCGACGTTGAAATGTACGGACTGGGAGTCGCCGCCGGCGACTACAACAACGACGGATTCCCCGACATCCTGATAACTTGCGTCGGCCAGAATCATCTCTTCAAGAACACGGGCAAGGGCACATTCGTGGACGTTACGCACGCGAGCGGGCTCGCTGGTCGCGAAGGTTTCAGCACGTCAGCATTGTGGTTCGATTACGATCGCGACGGTCTCCTCGATCTGTTCGTTTGCAATTATGTGAAATGGTCGCCCGAGCACGACGTTTTTTGCAGTCTGGACGGCAAGCACAAATCCTATTGCACGCCGGAAGCGTATCGCGGCGAAACCTGCTGGCTTTTCCACAATCGCGGCGACGGTACGTTTGAAGACGTAACGGCCAAGAGCGGCATTTTCGACAGCAGTTCGAAATCTCTCGGCGTCGCCATGTTCGATTACGACCAGGACGGTTGGCCAGACATTGTCGTCGCGAACGACACGCAGCCCAACAAACTCTATCGCAACCAGCGTGACGGCACCTTTAAAGAAGTCGCTGTCGAGGCCGGAATTGCCTTCAGCAGCGAGGGCAAGGCGCGCGCGGGAATGGGCGTTGACGTGGCGGACTTCGATAATTCCGGCGCCCCCGGAATCGCCATCACAAATTTCGACAACGAAATGATGGGGTTATACCACGCGAGCGGGAAAGGCACGTTCGACGACACTGCCACGCGAGCGGGTATCGGCTTGGCATCGAAGAGCACTCTCGGCTTTGGCTGCGCATTCGCCGATATGGATCTCGACGGCTACCTTGACCTTATCGTCGCGAATGGCCACATTGACGAAACGGTGCGCAACATCCGCGGAAACGTCGGCTACGCGCAACCACCGCATCTTTTCCTGAACGATGGAAAGGGAGCGTTTCACGACGTGGCGGCCGAAGTGGACGGCGGATTTGACCGGCCGAAAGTCGGCCGAGGTTTGGCGTACGGCGATTTTGACCGCGATGGCAATCTCGATCTACTGATGACGACGAACAACGGCCCGGCCTATCTATTTCGCAACGAACAACTGGGCGGCAATCGCAGCATTCGCTTGCATCTCACCGGCACGAAATCGAATCGTGACGGCATCGGCGCAAACGTGCGTATCGAATATAACGGCGCTGGCCAATCGCGGGTCGTAAAGGGCGGCTCGAGTTATCTCTCGCAATCGGAATTGCCGGTCACTTTCGGCGTCGGAAAGCGCGATTCTGTGGACAGAATCGTAATTCAATGGCCCAGCGGGAGCGTGGAAGACTTCAAAAACATCGTGGCTGGGCGCGCGTACCGGTGCATCGAATCGCAAGGAATAAAGCCGCTCTGAGGCTGATAGTATTTTTGCAGTATTGCGCCGTAGGATATTCGCAACTAAATTGCCGACAATCAATAACCCTAGCAAAGCTGTTGAAACGATTCCGAGTTAGGACTCCCGGAAAGACGCCCAAATTCCGGGAGTCCGCATTTGGAGTGAAAGAGTTTTAGCGTATTTTGTCAGGCCATAGAAACACATCTGACTCGAAGAGGGAGAATCATTCGATGCGATTGAAAATCATGTTTGGCGCAGTGGTCATGTCGATCGCGCTCTTCGCGGCGCTCAGTCCCGCTGCGGAAAAGACGGTTACGGTGAAGGGTTATGTGATCGATTCCGCTTGCACCTTTACGAAGAATCTCGGGAAGCCGATCAGCAAGGAATGCGCGACCAATTGCGCGAACGCTGGCTCAATGCTCGTCATTCTCGCAGACGATGGGACAATCTATTGGCCGATCGCCGACTCGATGCCGGCAACTGGCCAGAATTCCAAATTGCTGCCATTCGCGGCCCAAAAAGTTACCGTGAGCGGCAAAGTCTATGAGCGCGGCGGATCCAAGGCTATCGTGATCGATCACATCGAGCCGCAAACCGCGTCGAAATAACGGGGCGCCCGTATAATTGGTGACGAACACGCGCGAGTAGCGCGTCCGGAATTTTTATGCCGGCCAAGAAACAGCACATAGCGCGAAACAAACGGACCAAGGATTCAGCTCAGCGGAAGTATCCTCCGCCAAAAATCTTGATTATTCAGGATTCCGAAGCGAAGGGCGACGTCGCCGCTGCGTACGATGACTGGCGCGCTTCTTCGGGCCGGCACCAGGTGCCCGGCATCATCAAATGCTTCGGCGCGCGGCCTGATTTNNGGCGGCACAAGGAGATGATCGCAAGTTACGTCTCCTTCTTGAATAAGTGCCCATATTGACTGGACAGCCACGCACACTTCCTGCGTGTCCAGGGAGCATCCGGCAAATGCGTTACAGCAATTCTGGAAGGCAAGCTCGATGAAGCGGGCTTGACGCGGGCCGAACGCGTTTTGATGAATTACGTCGAGCTTGTGACCCGCGCGGCTTATCGCACGACTGCAGCGGACGTCCAAAAACTAAGAGATGCAGGTTGGAGAGATGAGCAGATTGCCGAAGCCGTCTACGTCACGGCGCTCTTTGCATTTTTTAATCGGGTGGCAGATGCTTTTGGTGTTCCGCCGCAGAACTATCTGATCACGGGGAAGCTTACTCCCTAATCACACTTTTGCTTTCGCCAGTTCTTCGAGGAATCGGCGAACGTCCGCAGTCGTCTCGACGTAGAACCTCGCGGCTGTGTGGCGGCGTTTTCCGACCGCGACAGAAATCCCGCGCATGCGGGCGAATACATGCTCGTCGGGAACGTCGTCACCGATGTAAACCAGCAAGGATTTCGCGCGATCCTCGAGGGCCAGAAGATGCCGGATGGCAGTCCATTTGTCCACGCCCGGCCCGGGGAGTATTTCCCAAACTTTTTTGCCGATGATCAAATGCAACCGGCGGTTTTGCTTCACCGTTTCTTGAATTACCGCGCGCGCGCGCTTGGCATCGCGCCGCGTCGCGTTGCGGTAGTGAATAGCGATACCTGCTTCTTTCGTCTCCACGCGGATACCGCGCAAGTCCTTCAGGCGCAGTCTGAGCGTCCGGCTGACAGACGGGAGCAACGCTTCCTCCGCGCGATTCATCAGCGTGACCGGATGGCCGTTGGTTGTCTGGAAGGAATAACCGTGGCATCCGACGTAACAGATTCTGTCGAGGCCGACGCGCTTGCGCACGTCCGGAAGGCCACGGCCGCTTACGATTCCAACCAGCACGTCTTTCGCGACGAGTTGAGCCAATGCGGCGCGTACGTTCGCGCCGAGCCGCACTTGTTCAGGTTGCGATCGAATCGCGGCCAGGGTGCCGTCGAAGTCGGACATCACCACCAAGCTCGTGGCTTCGCAGAGCGCGGCTTCGATTTCGTCCCATGCCGCAAACAGCGGCCTCGGACTTCCAAACTTGCGCCGGGCGTTGATCGGGACCACACGCCGGGCGGAAGTCCTCGCGCGGGCCTTTTTTCGCCTCAATTCGATGACCTTGCCCGTACCTGAATTCGACGTATTCATGCCTCGATTTGCTCCGCCGGTTTTTCCAGTCGGATTTCCGCGAGCGCCGAAAGGAGATTGCCGGCCCAACGAAAGACGTTGTGTTCTCGCACCACGCGCCTCATGTGCACCATGCGGGTTTCCTGCTCTTCGGTGCTCATCTTCAAAGCGGTGAGAATAGCTGACGCGACTTGCGCGACGTCATACGGATTGACGATTAGCGCGTCGGGAAGCTCCCTTGACGCGCCCGTGAATGCGCTGAGAATGAGCGCGCCGCGATCGTCGTCGCGCGCAGCGATATATTCCTTGGCCACGAGATTCATGCCGTCGTGCAGCGACGTCACCAAGCAAACGTCCGCGGCGCGATAGAAACGCTCGATCTCTTCATGACTGTGGTGGCGCTCGAGCAGGACGATCGGTTTGGATTTCTCGGTCTTGAATTTATTGTTGATTCTTTGCGCTTCGCCGCGGACCTCCTCGAGAAACTCGCTGTAGCGGCGGATGTTGGTGCGGCTTGGCGCGCCGACCTGGACGAAGCTGAACTCGCCGCGATAAGTGGGATTTTCATCGAGGAAGCGCTCGATCGCCCAAAAGCGCTCGAGGATCCCTTTGGTGTAGTCCACGCGATCAACGCCGATTCCGACAAAACGCGAGTTGATGCCGAGTTCGTCCATCACTTTCCACCGCTGTTCAGCGCGCTCGCGCCGCAAGGGCGCGTCGGGCTTTGCTTCAGTAAATGCTACGCTGATGGGGAACGGCCGGACGAGCGTTGTGTGCCCTTGGCGCCTAACAACAAACCTGTCCCAGTCGGTCATCGATTCGAGGGCGCGATCCACCGTCTCGAGAAAGTTGTTGCAGTGCGCCTGAATGT
>PMAA01000075.1:6189-12588 GCA_003152355.1 Acidobacteriota bacterium
AAGTGATAGTCCTGCACGAGAACGATCGGCGATTCCGTGCCAGCCATTTCTTCGCAAAGAGCTTTCGCGAACTTCTCGTTCACGCGCTGGTACTGCTCCCAATCAGCGGGGCGGAAGAGAGGCCGGGTGTGCGCGATATGGCAGAGTGGCCACAAGCCTTCGTTGGCGAAGCCGGAATAGTAGCCGTCGTCCTCTTCTTTCGTAAGCCAGACGCGGCGCAACGTGTATCGCGGATTTTCCGGAGGAACACGCAGCCGGTCAAATTTGTCTACCGTCTCGAAGTCAGCGTTGCCTGAGCCATGCGCGATCCAAGTGCCGTCACAGGCTAGAACGACAGGTTCGAGCGCAGTCACCACGCCGCTTGCGGGCACAATTACTTGAATCGAATTGTCTTTCCACACGTGCATGTACGGTTCGCGGTTCGAAACCACGAATAGCGGCGCGGCCTGCAGCTTGCTCTTAACGCTTACGTGCAAACGCTCCGCGGTCCAAGTGGATTCTCCCGCTTCGCGCAGACGTGCCTCCGTACCAGCAGCTGCGAGAGCCGCATCAAGGCTCTCGGCCATCTGCTTCGCCTCGTGCGTCAGGGGCTCGAGCAGGCTCGATCCCGCGGGAGGAGCCTGCGCGGAAGCTTTGCCCTGCCTGAGCGATCGCATCCATCCTGCAATTTGAGTGATCGTGTCTTTGAAGACCCAACGAACCAGCAGTAATGCCAGCAAGGCGATAAGCAGGGTTTGAAGGGCGGCGTGAACCAGGGTGTCGCGCCACATCCGATGGGTGGCCGTCTGGATGTAGCTCGCATTCGTCAGGAAGACGAGCGTGCCGTTTGTCTCGTCGTTCGCTTGCAGCGGCAGCGCGTAGGAATGAAACAGGGCATCCCCAGAGTCGAAGAATTGGTGGCAGCCCGTGGGCTTGGTGCACTGCGTCGCGGCGTCGCGCATCCGCTCGCGCAACGACGCGTCCAGCCCCGAGCCCGCAGCGAGCAAGTTTCCGGTCGTGTCAAAAACGGCGATTCCGTCAAGATGATCCCGGTGGACCACCCGCTCAATTGAGCGACGAAGGCTGGCGTTCGCGTGAGTGGCGACCTCGCCCTCGACCGTTTCGTCCATGCTGTCGCCGAGCGCCTCGACGCGGCGCTCCAGATCGCGACGCAGCGACCGGTCCTGCGTGCGGACCTGATACGCGGCAAAGATGAGGGATATCGCCGCAACGCTGGCAATCAGCGGCGTCACCAGCCTGAGGCTGACGCGAATTAGCGATTTGTGGTCGTTTTCCGCCATCTCGAAGCAAGAAATTCCGAAGTGTCCGGGGAGTCGCGAAGTTTTACAACTGCGTACCGCACCACGAATCCCGGTTGAGCACGAAGATAACTTCTGCTTTGCGTCGCTCGTCAGACGCAGAGCCGTACGTCCTGTGGGCCAGGGACTTCCATAATACCGAAGCGGGCATGGTGCGGCAACCGATTCGCGCAGTTTGATTTAGGGCGAGTTTACATTCCGCGCAGCGGTCAATCGCCGGGGGGCTGGTTTTAGTGTTCGGAGATTTGAAAATCAACTGACGCGTGACCATTTGCCGACACGCTTATCTTCTTCTGCCATGTAATGGGGTCAGTAAAGTAGTAACGCTTCGTCTTCGTTTGGGTGCCGACGTCCAGCACCTGTTCTTCCCGCGCGACTTTCCAACCTTCGTGCCAGGCTACGATTTCGTAATCACCCGGTGGCACGCCCGTGAACTTGAATTCACCGTGCTCGTCCGTAACCGCGTAATACGGATCCGGCACAACCATGACAACCCCGTTCATCCAGATGTGTCCGGCATTGCATTTCAGATCAACTGTGCCGCCTTTGTGCATTGTCCGCGTGAGCGTTACATCCGTCATCGGAAATGGAAGGTTGTAGTCAGCCGCACCGACCATATGAACCGTGTGCAGAATCGGATCGCTGCTCTTGATCGCAAGGTCCCCGCCTACCGCGACCAGAGCGATGTGCGGTATATACCGGCACTGCTTCTGGTCAAGATGCCTGCGCGAATCGGGTAGGTCCCAAGCCTTTCCGGCAATGATTCCTTTCAGGTAGACAACTGTATTCTCGACGCCACCGTCTCCGCCGATGTCGAGGCGTCCCAGGTCGCGCGTACCCAGGTGCTCCGGATCGCATGTCGCTGCATCCTTGGTGATCGGAATCGTGATAGGCTTCGGGCGTTCTCCGGACCATTTGACCACGCCCGAAATTGTTCCTCCGTCCGGTACGCTGATAACTTGATATGAATTCTGAGCGGATGCCGGAATGGCAATCACGAAACCGGCCAATAGCGCCGCTTCAATAAACAGTCCGCCCAACCGCATCTTTCTTCTCCTCAATCTCCGGAATCTCTGCGGTTTCCTCGTGCTTCAATCCCGGCTATTCGCGAGGTCATAAGGAGGCCGAAGCGCTGGCTTCCGTTTTGCCGCTTGCTCGTCGCTGGTGCCGTGCTTGGGCTTGTAGTTGAGTTGAAGAGTGCGTAGGTAATGCACCAGGTCCCATGCCTGATCGGGCTTCAAATAATCAGCGAAAGACGGCATCGGCGTGCCGTCTAGCCCGGTCATGAAAATCCGGTAGAGGTCCTCGTTTGTATTGCCGCATTTGAATCGCGTTCTCTCGGCGAAATTGTACGGAACGATCGGATAATCCTTATTGTCTCGGAGCGTCGATGCTGCTGGTCCGTCTCCCGCACCTGTCGCTCCGTGGCATTGCACGCATTTCAGCGTCTCTTGGTACAAAACTTCGCCGCGCTTCACGCTATCGGCTGTGTTCGGAGTTTCAGGAGAAATCGCGATGGGAGCGTCGGGCTTCTCATCCTTGAACCGCGAAGAGAAAGTCTTGATGTAAGCCACGAAGTCGGCGCGCTGTTGATCCGTGAGAGGACTCCACGCCGGCATTGCTGTCGTATCAATCCCGCGCTTGATAGTCTGGAATAGATCGACGTCCAATGGAATGCTGCCCGTCGGCGTCGAGCGGCACTTGAACGTGCCAAGAGTAAAGTCCCGCGGTTTCGGGTCGAGATAAGGCGCATTCTCTCCCTGCCCATCACCATTCACTCCATGACAGCCGATGCAGTAGCGACGGTAGTAGTCTTTGCCCTTCTTTGCGTTGCCTGTCAAATCTCCGATGTGGCTGCCCTGAGCAAAAGCGCTGGCCGCTGTGAATAAAACGAGCGCGCCGAACGCCAGCGTAATCGCGATTCGTAATTTCCTTGTCATGGTTTCGTGTTTGCCTTCGAGACACGCGCCGGAGAGGCGGGCGCAGCGCGTGTCATGAACATTGGCGAAATTGGCGCAGTCGCCGGGGCACACGCCCGGAGTTCTCGAACCGAATTGCTGCAAACTCTGCGCACCGTCTAAACCTATTAATGGAATTCTGCGAGGGCCCTAAGTTGAATTTACAGCCTGCGGGAAAATCAGCAAGACAGCATGGAACTCCTGTTTCCAGACGAGCACGTCAATAAGGACAGGTAGTTTTGTAGTTATAGGTATCTCGGAAGTTACGGCTCGAGGGTCAGAAGCGCGTCAGAGATACCCACAAAAACGCCAAGAAATGCCCAAAACTGCCCTGGAAACTGCTCCAACTGCTTTAGACCTTCACTAGAAATGAATGATCCGCGCCAGAAGTCCAGCCAGCGCTCCACCGGCCAGCGGCCCGACGATGGGAATCATGGCGTAGTTCCAATCCGACCCACCTTTGCCGGCGATCGGCAGCGCCGCGTGCGCCAACCGCGGGCCCAAGTCTCGAGCCGGATTAATCGCGTATCCCGTGGTTCCTCCGAGCGAAAGACCAATTCCCCAGACGAGCGCGGCGACTAAATATGGCCCCAGTCCTGCGGCCAGGCCGTTACCGCCGTTCGCTTTCGAGAAAATGGCTTCGACCACGAATACGAGAACAAAAGTTCCGACGATTTCACTTAAAACGTTGGTCGCCGTATTTCTTATTGCCGGCGCCGTGCAGAAGCATCCTCGCTTGAGATTCACGTCAGGCGTCTCCTTCCAATGCGGAAAATAATGCAGCCATACAAGTGCGGCGCCGGCAAACGCGCCCAGCAATTGGGCCGAGGCGTAAGGCAGAACCTTTTCGAAATTGCCGGACGAAAACGCAAAGCCAAGCGTTACGGCCGGATTCAAATGCGCGTCGCGGCTACCGCATGCGATCGCAGTAAACACTCCCGCCATCACGGCAAACGCCCAGCCCGCGGTGATGACGATCCAACCCGAGCCTTCCGCATACGAGCGTTTGAGGAGCACGCCCGCCACAACTCCATTGCCGAGCAAAATCAAAACGAACGTGCCCATGAATTCTCCCAGCCACGGAGATGCCATCGGGACTCCTTTACGAAGTGAGTTGCTATACGAGGGATACAGGTTCCGTTATTTGCTCAATCAAGCCAGTCGTGAGACTTCGTCACTGCGCGCTTCCACATCCGGTAAAGGTCGGCCCGTTTTTCAGCGGGCATGTTCGGCGTCCACGTCTGGTCCACAGCCCAGTTCGCGCGCAGCTCGTCAAGATCGCGGAAGTAGCCTACGGCGAGTCCCGCAGTGTAGGCCGCTCCGAGTGCGGTTGTTTCCTTCACGGCGGGCCGCACAACCGGCCGGCCTAAAATGTCCGACTGAAATTGCATGAGCAAATCGTTCTCAACCATTCCGCCATCCACCCGCAGCACGTCGAGTTGGATGCGGGAATCCTTTTCCATTGCTTCGAGAACTTCGAGAGTTTGAAACGCGGTGGCTTCGAGCGCCGCTCGCGCCAGGTGTCCTTTATTCGCGTAGCGGGTCAATCCCGCAATCACGCCCCGCGCGTTGCTTTTCCAATGCGGCGCATAGAGCCCTGAGAATGCAGGGACGAAATAAACGCCGCCATTGTCTTTCACCGTCCTCGCAAGCACTTCAACATCGGAGCTCGTCGCGATGAGGCCAAGATTGTCGCGTAACCATTGAACCAGCGCACCGGCGATGGCCACGCTGCCTTCGAGCGCGTACCGCGCCGGCTGTTTCCCTAACTTGTAGGCGACGGTTGTCAGCAATCCATGCTGCGATTGCACGGCTCTTTCGCCCGTGTTCATGAGCATGAAGCAGCCCGTGCCGTAGGTATTTTTCGCCTGTCCGGCGTCGAAGCAAGTTTGCCCGACGAGCGCCGCTTGCTGATCGCCGAGAATTCCAGCGATGGCAACGCCAGCCAGCGCGCCTTCTCTCGCGTGTCCATAGACTTCGCTGCTTGAATGAATTTCAGGCAGCATCGCCTCGGGAATGCCGAACGCCTCCAAAATCTCGCGATCCCACTCGAGCGTTTCGAGGTTCATCAATTGCGTTCGGCTCGCGTTGGTGACGTCCGTTGCGTGAATCCCGCCGCGAATCCCGCCGGTCAAATTCCAGAGCATATACGTGTCAATGTTTCCGAAGAGAATTTCGCCCGATTCGGCCAGCTTTCGAACTCCCGAGGCGTGATTCAGAATCCAGCGGATCTTCAGCGCGCTGAAATACGTGGAAAGCGGCAGGCCTGTTTGCGCGCGAAAGCGATCCTGGCCTCCATCGCGCGAAAATTCCTCGACGGCATCGCCGACGCGCGTGTCCTGCCAGACAATCGCGTTCCCAACCGGCTTGCCCGTCTTGCGATTCCAAACGACCGTCGTCTCTCGTTGGTTTGTGATTCCGACGGCTGCCAAATCGCCCGCCTGCAGCGAGCACTGTTTCATAGCTCCGGCTATAACTTCCTGCGTGTTTCGCCAGATTTCTTCGGGGTCGTGTTCGACCCAGCCGGGCTTCGGATAGATTTGCTCGTGCTCTTTTTGCGCGACGGCCACGATTCGGCCGGTGCGATCGAACACGATAAATCTCGTGCTCGTCGTGCCTTGATCGATCGCGCCAACGTAGCTCCCGGTGCTATTCGCGTTGCTGTTCGCCATCATGATGATAAGTGTGTTTAGTTATCGCGCGCGGCCGCGACTCTAATCCGACCAACGCTGCGGCGTTCGATCCCAGCGCTGAGGCTTGAGCGCTTCGAGGAGGCTCGCATCAAGCGGCCCGGCATCGCTCGTCGCCAGATTGACTCGAACGTGCTGCGGCCTGCGCATCCCGACGATCGTCGTGCTCACATCGGGATTCGACAGAATAAACCGCAGCGCGAGTTCCGGCATCGTCATCGATGCCGGCAGGATTCGCTTCAATATTTCCACGCGGCCTACAGTCCTAGAAAGATTCTCGGGCCCAAAATACCCCGACCGCCAGTCGTTTACAGGAAACGTCGTCGTGGCCGTCAACTTTCCGCCCAGACTGCCTTCATCAAGCGGAACTCGCGCGATCACTCCGACGTTGAGCGCGCGGCATACGGGAAAAAGATTGTCTTCGGGCGCCTGATCGAAAATGTTGTAGATCAC
>PMAA01000075.1:12616-34728 GCA_003152355.1 Acidobacteriota bacterium
CGTCCCAAACGTGAAATTGCAGCAGATCGATCGCATCCATCCCAAGTTTTTCGCGGATGAGCGCGGCGTGCTCGAAGACGTGCGCGGCCGGAAATACTTCGTTGTATTTATATTTAGCCGTCGCGGGCCATTTTCCATTGAGTGGCGGAATTTTCGAGGCGGCGTAGAGGCGCTTGCCGCGATTCTTGGCAAGAATCTGTCCAAGGAGCGTGTCGCTTTTCCCGTTGCCATAGGCCCACGCGGTGTCGAAAAAATTGCAGCCAATATCAACGGACAATTGCATGGCCTCGAGCGATTCCTGATCCTCGGAGCCGCTCCAGCCGCTCATTCCCCAAAGTCCGTGGCCGATTTCGCTGACGTCGAACCCGGTGCGCCCAAGCCTGCGGTATTTCATGCATTTCCTCGCGAGTAGTGAATTCCGAACTCTCTTGCCTGAAGCTCGTTTGCCTGATGGAGCCGGGATTGGACAGCACGTGTCTGAGGCACGGCTCGTTCGCGCAGGGGTTATATCACAGGCGTTGCGGTGGCACGCGAGGCATTTCCCGGTGGCCTGCGCGTCTGGATTTTTCGAGATTAGCGTGCGGTTCGGAATTAGCGTGCGGTGGTGAACGCTGACGCCGGGAGAGATTTTGCCTGCGCGAGAACCGCGTCGAGATTTTTCTTCACTGCAAGGGCATCGGAACCGAGTTGCGTTTCTGTCGTTCGCCGCGCGCTCGCTACGGTATTCAACTCTTCTCCCGGCGTCGGCTCGAGCAATTGCTCTGCGCGCAGGTACGACGCGTACGCTAATCGGCCGGGCAGACTATGCCGCGCCAGAAATTGCCCGTAGTTAAACCAATCCACAGCTTCCGCGCGGGGATCTTTTGGCTGCTCGTCGAGCGTGAGAGCTTTCTGGTACGCCATCGCAGCGTCGCTTGCTTTGCCGGCGCCATCCAAAGCATCAGCAAGATGCGACTGCGCGAGGCTTTGGTCGCGGATGTCACCAACCTGCTCGGCGAGCGCGGCGGCTGAGTGATACTCGGTCAATGCTTGGTCAATTTGCCGCGTTTGCCGCAGCGCATCGGCGAGTTCGATTGTGACGGCCGCGCGCTGCCGAGGCGTCACTCTCGCTTCTGGCGGACGCGCATCATTCTGTGCTTCGGAGATTCTCAGAAACGCTTCGAAGTGCGTCGCGGCGGAAGCGAATTGCCCCGAGCGATCAAGCGCTTCGGCCAGATAGAGCTGCGCATTCTGCTGCAAAGGATCCACGTCAATCGCGCGCTCCCAGCTTTCGATGGCTTCGTCGCTGTGTCCCAATCGTGCCGCCAGCAGACCAAAATTCACGAGCGCGTCTGTATTTTGCGGGAACCGCGCGAGCATCTGCTTGTAGTGGTCGTAAGCTTCGTCGTAGCGCCCTGCCTCGATCAGCGCTCGCGCACGCGTCTCTTGCACCGCCGGATTTGATGGATTCACTTCCACGGCGCGAGCGAGCGCACTCAGTTGATCGTCCGCGCGGCCCGCTTTGGCATCCGCGCGCGCTATCCGCATTTCCAGCGCGCTGTCGTAAGGATTCATGCTGGCCGCATTGAGAAGATGCGGGAGGTTTCCTTCGTCGGTTCCTGCGAAATAGCGGACCAGGTCCACGCCGCCCCAGAGAAACAGCGCCAGCGCGACAGTCACGCGAAATGTATTTGCTCCGAAACTTTGACCGCCAAGCCAGCTCGTCGTCGCACTTCCGGCTTCGGTTTTGCCGCGCGCTCGCTTGTCACTCCGCTCTTTATCAACCAGCACCGACGCCACGCGCGAATCGCGCAATTTCCAAATTGCGCCATCGAGCATGAAGTGATGGATGTTCACCAGCGCGGTGAAAATCAGGAAGCTGACTGTAAAGTCGTAATGAAACGTATAGCTCACGATCCACGGTCCGCAGATGAAAAGCGCGATGCCTCCGGCGATCAGCGTGGCGAAGTACTTGCCCATGCGCCACGCCGCGCCTCCCGCCGCAACAGCCTCGCGCCGCGCGTAATAGCTTGTGATCCAAAGATATTGCGCCGAATGCAACACCGCGAGAATACCGCTGCTGTAGCGCGTCTGCGGCACCGCCATGCGATAACCAAGCTCCAGCGCCGTCGGAAGCACGAACCAGAGAAATTGCGTCACGAGCAGCGTTAGCGGCGCCGTCATCGCCCGCCAGCCTGTGCGCATCGTCCACTGCGCCAGAACCCAGCCGGCAATAAACAAGAACAACACTCCGGACGCCACGCGCAGCGGCACTGAGATCACTGGCGGAAGCCCCAACGAAAGAATCAGCGGATCATTTGACGGCCCCGCATTGAAACTCGCCAGCAGCATGACGTACGAAGAAATGAATGCGACGCGGAGCATTCGCCGCTCGATGTTCGTCACCGTGGCGCCGCCCCGCCGGACAAACATCATCAGCAGCCCGTAATTCTGCCCGGAGTAATGCCACGGGCTCCAAAAAATGTAGAGTGTAAACACCCACGGCACGAGGCGAAAATTCGCGTGCGCGAGAATTGCCGTTAGCGCAAGAAGCGCAGTGAGATGCAGCGTAAAAATCCGGTATTTCTCGAATTCCGCGCGCGTGTGATAGGCGCGATAAACCGTGGCCATGAAGTGCGGATAATTGAAGATCAGCGCGAAAAAATAGAAGCCGAGCGCCCAACCGCGCGCATGCGACGACGCTATCCACGCAAACAAAAGCAGCGGCGCGGACCAGCCGCCGCAGCCAACCAGCCAATCAAGCCACGGCTTGTAGATCCATTGTGTAGCGCCGGCCGGTGCGGCCGCCTTTGCCGCCGATTTCGGCGCTTCGATTGTCGCAACGCCTGCCATCGCTAATCGATGCTAGACATCGCTTCCCCTGCGGTCAACGCGTCGAATCGCGCCCATGCGCTAGCGGTAAACTGCTGCGCGAGGCAGCAGGAAGCTTGCCAGCAGACAAGAACAGACCTTCGGAGCCTTGCTTGTACTGCTGGCGGCTGATTGCGAGGCTCGGACTCCGTAGCTCTTGCACAAGAATAATTTGTGCATGATTTGGGCGGACATTGTCTTGGAGATGTAGTTATATAGGGCGTCGCGCGGGCAACTTCACTTGCGCAAGGGAGTGTTGGCGAAATGCACGTTGCCTACCTCGTAATTACAATCCTGTTCGCGCTGTTCGCCGTAGTTTCCGGCATTTTAAAAATTCGCCGCCATCCGCTTCAAGTGAGAGTGATACATGAAACGGTGGGCATTCCATTGAAGTACCTCCCGCTTCTGGCTGCCTGCCTGTTCGCCGGCGCAGCGGGCCTGGTCCTTGGGATCTGGTGGCCTCCGCTTGGAATAGCGGCCGGAATCGGCCTCGCCCTCTACTTCGTCGGCGCCGTTGTGGCCCACCTTCGCGTAGGCGATATCAAGGGCGTCGGGCCTGCCGCGTTCTGGATGGTGCTCGCAGCGGGAGCGCTCGCCCTCCGCATCCTGTCACACCAGCCGGGACCGAAATAGAGCGAAAGGCCCTGTGGTGTCTGTTCAATCGCGATTCCGCTCGACCTTTCGGAAAAAAAAGTCGCCATTTCGGACGACCGCTCTCCATACCTTGACGCGTTACGGAATCGCGCCTATCGTTCGCACGACGATGCCCGCATTGAAACGCTGCATTATCCTCGCCGGTTTGTGCGCGCTCATAATTCCCCGCCCCGCGCGCGCCCAAATGCCCGAACTTGTCGTCGAAACCGGCCACACCGCTGCTGTTTCCGCCGTCGCATTCAGGCCTGATGGCCGGACGCTCGCGTCCGGAAGCGCTGACCACACAATCAAGCTGTGGGACGTAGCCAGCGGGCACGAATTGCGCACTCTCGCAGGCCATACGGGCGAGGTTTTGTCGGTAGCTTTCAGTCCCGATGGAAAAACCCTCGCTTCGGGCAGCGCCGATAACACAATAAAGATCTGGGACATTACCAGCGGACGCGAATTGCAGAACCTCGCGGGCAACCTCACCGGAATCACATCCGTCGCGTTCAGTCCCGACGGGCGAACGCTGGTTTCAGGAAGCTTTGAAGGAAGAATCAAATTCTGGGACGTCGCAAACGCCGCCGAAATCCGCAAGATGGATAGCAGTGGCCCTGTTCTCGCCGTCGCCTTCAGCTCGAATGGGCAGACTCTAGCTTCGGCCCACGACGATGGTTCCATCAAGCTTTGGGATGCCGCAAGCGGGAACGAATTGCGCAGCATCGCCGGCGGCAAGGATTCGATCCTCTCCATCGCCTTCAGCCCCGATGGGCAGCTTCTGGCTTCGAGTGGCAAGGAACACGCGATTAGCTTGTGGGATGTGGAAACCGGGCGCAGCTTGCGCAGCCTCGCGGGCCATACCGATGACGTATGGTCCGTCGCGTTCAGCCCCGATGGCCGCACACTGGCGTCCGGGAGCAGCGACGACACGGTGAAAATATGGGACGTGGCCAGCGGACGCGAACTCCGCAGCCTGACTGGCGACACGCAATGGGCTCGAACCGTCGCCTACAGCCCGGATGGCCGGACGCTCGCCTCCGGCGCGCTCGATAAGACGATCAAGCTCTGGGACACCAAAAGTTGGAACGAATTGCACGACCTTACCGGCCACACCAAAGAACTCCGCGCCATGGCCATTAGCCGCGACGCGCGGAGATTCGCATCTGCCGCCGAGTGGGATTCATCGATCAAGCTCTGGGACATGCCGGATGGACGCAGGCTGCACGACGCGACGGGCCACACCGATTACGTTTGGGCGGTCGCGTTCAGTCCCGACGGCAAAACCCTCGCTTCGGGCAGCCGCGACAATACCGTCAAGCTTTCGGATGTCGCGAGCGGGACAGAATTGCGAACGCTCACCGGCCACGTCAATTCCGTCGAAGCCGTCGCGTTCAGCCTCGATGGCCGGATGCTTGCGTCCGGAAGCTGGGACCAGACGATAAAGCTCTGGGACGTGCCGAGCGGGCGCGAGCTGCGAACTTTTTCCGGCCACGCTGGGAAGGTCCTATCCGTAGCCTTCAGCCCCGATGGCCGGACGCTTGCATCCGGAAGCGACGACAAGACGATTAGACTCTGGGATATCGGAAGCGGGCGCGAACTGCGAACTTTATCGGGCCATGAATCAAACGTCTCTTCCATCGCCTTCAGCCCAGACGGCCGGACACTCGCCTCCGCAGGAAGTTGGGATCACACGGTCAAGCTCTGGGATGTTGCGAGCGGAAACGAATTGCTCAGCGTCGGCCATGATGACGCATACAAGCCTGTGGCCTTCAACATTGATGGACAGGCGCTGCTTGGATTCAGCCCCGATGGCAAAATACTCGCGTCCGGTGACAGCGACGGGACAGTCAAGCTCTGGGATCTCGCAAGCGGAACGGAATTGCGCACTCTGAGCGGTCACACCGAAGCGATCATGTTTGTCGCCTTCAGCCCGGATGGGCGATCGCTCACGTCAGGAAGCGAGGACGGAACGATCAAGTTTTGGGATGCAGCGTCCGGCCGGGTGCTGGCATCGCTTGTCACTTTGGACCAAAACGATTGGGCCGTCGTCGCGCCGGACGGTTTGTTCGATGGGTCTGCAGGGGCATGGAGCAAGATGTTGTGGCGGTTTGGCGACAATACGTTTCAGGTCCAGCCGGTTGAATCTTATTTCTACGAATTCTTCCATCCCGGCCTATTAACGGAGATCTTGAACGGGAAGGCGCCACACGCGCCCGTGTCGATCGAGCAGAAAGATCGGCGGCAGCCCGCCGTCAACATTCTCTCTTCGTCACGCATCGCGGCCATCGAGCCAAATGCCGGGCGCACAACGCGCGTCCGAATCTCAGTCACTGAAGCACCGCCAGACGCGGCCCACGGAGATCTCGGCAGCGGCGCCAAAGATTTGCGAATTTTTCGGAATGGTTCGCTTGTGAAAATTTGGCACGGCGACGTCCTGAATGGAAAGACGCGTGTGACGCTCAAAGCCGACCTCACGCTGGTCGCGGGCGCGAATCATCTCAGCGCCTACGCGTTCAATCACGACAACGTCAAGAGCACCGATGCTTCTTTTCTCGTTACGGGCCCGGACGCATTGAAGCACGAAGGCACCGCGTACGTATTGGCTGTCGGCATCAATAAATATTCTGACGACGCGCTCCAACTGAAATTCGCAGTCAACGACGCGGTGGATTTCGGCGAAACGCTCAAGTCCGAGCAAGCTAAGCTTGACGAATTCGCCGAAACTCGCGTCGTCACATTAACTGACGCCGAGGCGACCAAACGGAACGTTCTTGCCGCTCTCAACCGCCTAGCTGGAATCGAGACTGATCCCGTTCCGCCCGGCGAGCCGGTGCAGATCGCGAAACTTCGCCGAGTCGAGCCCGAAGATTCAGTTTTCATTTACTTCGCGGGTCACGGCGCGGCGCCGGGAAAAGAAAGCAAGCGTTTCTATTTTATCGTCCAGGATTTCGTTCCCGGCGCCTCCGCGAGCAATCAGAAAAGCTCGGAGGCCCTGCCCGGCACGATCAACGATCTCGAACTTGGCCTCATCGCCGAAAAAATCGACGCTGCCAACGTCGTCCTCGTGATTGACGCTTGCCAGTCCGGCGCGACGCTTGCCTCCGGCGATCCCCGACAAGGTCCAATGAATTCGCAGGGTTTGGCTCAACTCGCCTATGAGAAGGGGATGTACATCCTCGCAGCAGCGCAGGCGGACGAAGCTGCGAAAGAACTCTCGCAATACGATCACGGTCTATTGACCTACGCCTTGGTGGAAGAAGGACTCAAGCAGGGCAAGGCGGATGATGATCCTAAAGACGGCCAGATCCTCCTGCCCGAATGGATCGACTACACAAAGATTCGTCTGCCGCAGTTGCAGCTGGACGGAATGCAACGGATGGCATCGCTCGGCCGTTCCGTTTCCGTCACACCCGGTGCCAAAGAACGCGGTGTAGCGCCGATGGAACGCGAGACGCAGACTCCGCGCATTTTCTATCGACGAGATCCCGACGCAACACCGCTGGTCATCGCCAAGCCCTGAGTCCTGTCATGCACAGACGCTCTTGGCGTAAATGCAATTGCCCCGCCCGCCGCGCGGCGAATTTCTACTCGCGAATACTCTCGATGATTTGAATGGGAGGAATTTCAGGAGAGTCGGAAAGGGGCGCGCGAAGCTCGCGTCACGCGCCCCTACTCCAGAAGAAGGAACTACTTGTGACCGAACCGAAAGACCAGCCCGCCACCGAATACCAGGTTATCCTGCCGCAGTCCGAGGAAATGCGAGTACATATAGTCCGCGTTCAAGCGAACTGCAACGCGCGGGCTGACTTTGATGTCCACGCCGCCGCCGGTAACCATGCCAAATTGGAAAGAAGACTCCGAAGTCCCGAGATACCCTTGGCTATTGTGGATGATTCCGAGTTGCACACTCGCCCACGGTGTAAACGTATCCGACCTGCGATAGGAGAAAACCGGCCCGTAGTTGGCTGTCACCGCGGAAACAGTCGTGCCCGCTTCCGCGCCGTGATAGACGTTTACTTCCGCTCTGCCGCCGAACCAGTTATTCAAGTTTTCGGTGATCGAACCGCCGCCGCCCTGCAAGCCAAAGCTGCTCGAGCCGCTCGAGTTGCCGAGGTTCGCGTACAGATAAGAGTACCCGCCGGCGACCTCCCACGCGGGAGTGTCCTGCGCCTTGGCCGTCAGGCAAAAAAGGAATATCGCAGGAACCAGCCATACGAAGCGTTTCATCTAGTTATCTCCTTAAGCGCGTCCGCGCTGCGCGAATCATAATGGTCCCGCGCTCTTCCCCAAAAATGCATCCCGCTTGCCAGATCGTCTGAAACCGCTAATCGCCTACCAGAACGGCGTGCTGATTTAGTTGACTTGTATCGTAACCGACGTCGTGCTGGTCAGTGAACCGGAAGTCCCGGTGACTGTGACCGTATAAGTACCTGCCGGCGTACCATTCGGCACGCCCGCGGGGCCTCCGCCGCCGCACGCTGCCATCAGGAACAGCATTGACAGTACGAAACCCAACGCTACCGCTGGTGCGCGCCGGCCCCGCTGCTTGCTGGCCATCATCGACATGGACATCAGCATGAGCGCGAAGATCAACGCGAGCCAACCCGGACCAAAGTGCCGAACGCCGCTGAACGGATTCTGTCTCTGCGACGAAATCGGCGTCACGAACGTCCGGGCTCCCGTCTTTACCGTGAGCTCAGCCACTCCCGGCGTTCCTGTGGACGGCAAAACGATCGCTGGCGTGACCGAACAGCTTCCGGCTTGCGGAACCGATCCGCATGTCAGCGAGACCGGGCTGCTGAAGCCGGCCACTGAAGTGATCGTCACTGCAAAATTCGCACTCTGGCCTGCATTAACGGTTGCCGATCCCGGAATTACCCCGATGGTGAAGTCAGGCGTTGCCGCCAGGCCTGTGCCGCTCAAATTTACAATCTGCGGGCTGCCCGGCGCGCTATCCAGAATTTCTATCGCAGCCGACTCGGCTCCTCCGACTGACGGCGTATAGACAACGGATATCGTGCACTGGCTGCTGGCCGCCAACGTGCCGACGCAGCTGGAGGACGCCGCGAAATCAGCGGCGTTCGTACCTGTGACGGTGACACTCGAAATCGTTACAGCAGTCGTGCCCGCCGTAAGCGTTACCGTCTCTGCAGGGCTTGCTGTTCCGACATTTTCATCAGGGAAAATCAATCCCGCAGGGGCCACCACTAGACCCGATCCGGTGCTGATCTTTGAAATAAACGCGTCACAGTCGCCGCCATAGATCGGTTGCTCCGGATTCGCCAGTGGGAAGTCTTCCGAACATGTCTGCCCCGCGATGTATGCAGAGCCGCTCGTGTCCACCGCGATTCCGTTTCCGTTGTCGGTATTGCTGCCGCCGAGGTATGTCGAGTAAATCAGCGCCGAACCTGTGGGATTGAGTTCAGTGACAAACGCGTCGTCATTTCCGCCGCCATATGTCGGCTGGAATACTCCGGCCGTCGTCGGATAGTCAGGCGAAACCGTCGAGCCAGTAACGTACGCGTCGCCGCTAGTATCGATTGCAATGCCTGCGCCCGTGTCGGCGAGCGAACCGCCGATATACGTGAAGTAAATGAGCGACCCTGCGCCCGTTCCCGCCGGGTCAATTTTCGCGACAAACACATCGCCTTCACAGTTCCCCTGTGCATCGAGGTCGCAATTCGCTTGAAACCCGCCCGCTGGGATCGCAAACCCGAGCGTTCCAGCCACCGAGTTCGTCGCACCCGTGACGTACATATTTCCGAGACTGTCTATCGCCACCGCATTCGCCCGATCCAAGCCGCTGCCGCCCATAAGGGTCGAATACACCAGCGACGCAGCACCGGTCGCGTTGGTGTTGATTTCCGCCGCAAACGCGTCACCGGCCCCTTCGTTCGTTGCCTGAAGCGCCGAAGCACTTACGGGAAAATTCGTCGAGTACGACAGCCCGGCGAGATACGCGAGGCCGCTGTTATTGACGGCCACGCCATATCCAGTGTCTTCGTTATTTCCGCCGAGGTAGGTCGAGTACAAAACGCTGGATCCCGTCGCGCTGATCTGAGTAAGAAACGCGTCTGTGGTTCCTCCGCCGAAGGTCGTTTGCGCGCCGTTGACGATCGGGAACGGCGGCGGCCCGGTGGCAGGCGGCGTAATCGTGACTGTCGGAGTTCCATTCGGACCCGTCTGGCCCGTCACATACGTGTTGCCGTTGAGGTCAACTGCGATGGCATAGCCGATCACATTCTCGTATTCGCCAAGGAATCCGGAATAGACGAGGTCGGAGCCGGCCGCGTTGAACTTCGTAACGAAGGCGTTTTCAACAATCAATCCAGTCTCGTTATAGGTCGCGCCGCATTCCCCGTCTCCGCCGCACAGCGTATTAAAAGATCCCGGTGTCACCGGAAAATCCGGCGACAGCGTCCCGCCGGTTACGTATGCGCTTCCGAACGTGTCCACAGCAATGCCATCCGCAACATCATTGTTGGAGCCGCCGAGATATGTCGAATAGACCAGCGACGAACCGTCCGCGCTCAGCTTCGAGACGAATGCGTCCTGCGGAAAGTCATTCGCTCCTCCATCGTTCGGTTGCAGCGCATGCGCCGTCGGAAAATTCGTCGAGGAAGTTCCGCCGGCCACGAACGCCGTGCCGTCCGGCGCCACCGCAATCGCATTTGCTCCGTCAATCCCGCTTCCGCCAAGATATGTCGAATATGCCAGAATCGGATCAATCACCAGCGGCCGCATCGGATCGTACTTGCCTACTTTCACTCCGACGTGATTGCTGCCCTGCAGAACAAAGTTCGCCGCGACGAATTGCTTCGTTCCACCATTCTCTTGATACGCGACTGGCTTGCGCAAGCGCATCTCGCCGCCCTTCGCGCTCAATCCCAGGTCGCCGGTCGAATCCGCCGTGATCTTCCGCACGCCGGAAAAAGCCAGCTCGATCGCCCGCGGGTCTGCGCCCGGCGCGACAACGAAGTCATATTCCAATTGGCGCTGATTGCCGTAATAAACAAGATCGATTCCAGGATAAATTCCCGATTCGCGCACCGCGCGATAGTTCGGAACATTCGTGTGCCACTTGGACCGATCGTTTCCAATCAGGTAGTTGCTCTTGCCCGGCAGCTCATCCACCGCCGAAAATTCTGCATTCGCATTCGCGCCATCCAAATTCATTCGCAGTGTTTCGTTCTTAGCGCTCTTGCGCATCGCGAACACGGCCTCGCCCGGCGTCAAGAAAAGCGTGTAGCCATTGCCGCGCGCAAGAAATTTCACCTCGCCGGCGGACTGGCCCTGATTCGGCTCGAAGGCCAGCGGCAATCTGCCGTAGTTCTCTTTGATCGCTTGAGATTTTGAGAGGCTAACTTGAGGAGCACCGGTGCCGGCCGCTGCGGGCCTTGCTGTAGCATATGATGCTGCCGTCTGATGGACGCGCGCGGACGTACTGACCATCAACGCCCCAGCCGCGCAAGCCAGCGCACCAAGCGCCGTCACCCATCGCACTGAAATTCGGGAATCCATCGAGGTCCCCTGCTTTCTCATGAGCATCCCCTTCTAAGACTTAAAATGGCAAANNGCGCACATAAGGCCGTGCACGTACGATTCCAATCCAGGAACAACCCGGGCACCTCAACTAGCGGTCAATCGATTCATTCTTAAGAACATATTCAGAACGCGCTTTCGCCGCCAGAACCATGCCCAGTACGAGGAAAATCCTTGCCTACCCATGTAGAACGCTTTGTCCTCGACGGCTCATCCGTTACCCCCGCCTCGGCCGCATTGCAATTGAAAGTGTCTCAAAAAGTGAACGCATCGTTCCGATTTTGTTAGCAGATGTTCACCTTTAATCAGCCTGTTCCGCGCGCGTAATCAGCGTCCTCTATGCACGCAAAACCGCCGCGTAAACGTGGCTCGTCCTCTTAACTCGATTATTTCTCTTCTGTGAATGTTACGGGTGGCGAAGAGTTTCGGCGATTTCGTTGGCGATCTGTCGCGCGCGCGCGAGGTCTTCGGGATTAAGGCTGATCGCCGCGACGCGCGCGTGGCCTCCGCCGCCGTACTTCTCAGCAAGCGTGGCCAGATTCACATCCGCATCCGTTTCTTTCCACGGATTTGTTCCGATCGAAACTTTCGCGCGCGTGGGCGAGGCGCTCACGCCCACCGAATAGAGACACTCAGGATGCAGATAATAAGGAATGAATTTATTGTAGCCTTCGAGATCGAGATCGCTCACGTCGAAAAAAATCACGCCGTCCCGCGCCTGACCTCGCTCGCGCATAATTTCAATCGAGCGCCGGTGCCGCTCGAGCAGCGGCCCCAGATGCTTCGCGACAATGGGAAGCTGAATCATCTCAGCCAGTGAAATCTGCGCGAGATGCGGAATCAGCTTCGGCACGAGATTTGGCTCAGGCGCCGCTTCAATCACCAGCGCCAGTTGCATGGCCGGCTCTTTCAATCCCACCGCGACTCCCGGTGAAGCGAACTGCGCTCCATCAATGATGTCGCCCCAGTGAATCAACTCGGCCAGCGGCTTGGCATCGAATCCGAATTTCTCCGATGCGATGGTCGCCAGGAATTTCGTGCAGGATTTGTACGTCGGATCGTAAAACTTCCTACCGGAATGATCGGCGCGAAAGTTTGCCGCGTCCGCCGGCGTGAGGAACGCGCTCTGGTGATGATCGAACCACCACGTCAGCCGCGGCGAACTCGAATACTTGAAATCGACGATCGCGTTCTCGTCGCCGTCGAATACATCTTCCTCGAACGGCTTCGAGGCCCTGTGCGTCATGCCCGTGTAGCGAAACTCGACTTTCGGATCGATTCGCTCGCGATAAAAACGCGAAAAAATCGCGGCCGACGACGCGCCATCAAAACATTTGTCGTGAAAAAAAACTCGAACGATCAACTTCACTCCCGGGGCCGCCATCTCTCAGCGCGCCATTGCGAATAACGTGAAACCAAAAAGAATGGACATACCCCGCAGGAATGTCAAGACCCAAGCAGTGTGACTACCTCGAATCCCGATGATCGGCAACTACATCAATCCAGCAATTGTAGCGCCCGGCTTCAACCGGACAGCCTTTGACTTTCTCAACGGAGGCAAACAAATTTCCTCAGTGCAACCGTCTTCGTCCTCCGCTTTGCGTTTCGGAGGGAGCCCGCGCATTTATGCGGGAGAGGAGCGCTCCAGCGCTCCGCTAGGAGTCTTGCCTATCACCTTGCGCTTTAGCGCTGGCCCTCCGGAAATCCCTGGGCCTTTATTTTTACTTCTATTTTTACTTCAGAGTCTCTAATTTACTTCAGAGCTCGGAGGCCCCTGCCTCCGGGTTCAATGTCAATGAGAGGCAACCCACCCTGGCCCAAAGGATTTTTCCTAATGATTCTCAGCAGCGTGCCCAGCAATCACTAATCCCATCACCGTCGGCCCCGGACTCGCCGCCGCCGCTGGAACCGCCGCGCGGAAGAACAGCACCCACAAATCATCTTCGGCAACATGCGTTAACGCAGGAATCGCCACCGGCGCATTTTCGGCGGGCACCAAACTCAAAATTGCCGGATGCGTAGTGCCCGTCGTCTTGCGGCTGGCGTCGAGAAGATCGGTCTCTTTCATCAATCCGGGTGTGGCGTCCACACTTGACGGAACCAAAAGCAGAAAATCGCGAAACGGCGCTGTACCCTGATGATTTCCATCCGTTGGCTGCAAATCGTAACGCAAGGTATACACGCCAGGATTGATAATTTGATTCCGATAGTCGTTCGCGCCGCTCTCGAAACGAATAGCGCCGATAAGCGTTCCGACGGCAAGCTGAGGAAACGCGATTCCGATTCCTCGATTCAGTGTCGTGCCGGGCGGAATGTCTCTTCGCAGCCAAAGATGGCAGAAACTACCATTCGCACCGATGACGTGCAGCGAATCCGAATTCAGCGCCTCTCGCACCGCCTGGCTCAATTCCTGCGGCGGTGGCGCGTCCGATGGCTGCAGCCTATATGTGGCAGTGGCGGAAGTTTGCAATCCAGACGAAGTGCCAACGGCACCCGCGCGCCACGCAACCGAAAGGAACGCAAGCGATACGATCACAATAGATGCCGCGATGACCCGCCGGCGGAGTACGAATTGCCAGAACATATCCCTCATCTCATCTCGTTTCGTTACGTCTCAACTCGTTTCGTTTACCCGACCCGATGTAGGGGCGGGTCTCAGACCCGCCCGGCCTATCTGAAGCCACCTCAACTCGGTCTGAGTGACTCACCAATTCCCCAAACTCATCGGCCAGGGTCTCGGAATCGCCAGTGTCATCAGCAAAAATCCGAGCAGCGCCATATTCTTCGTGAAATTGATTCTCTCCGCCATTTTCGCCATCGGATCCTGAACGGCCCAGAAATTGTGTATGCCGAACGAAACGCCCAGCAGGAATATCACCAGCAATATCGCTCCAATAGTCGGGTGATAGCCGAGAAGCAAGCTCGCGCCCCCTAGCAAGAGAAGCAAACCCGTCCCGCCGACAGCAACTTCAGCCATCGGCGTCCCTTTGCTCTTTGCGTAACCTGCAATCATCTTGAGACCTACGAAGTGATTGAAGGCCCCCATAAGGAAATATCCGCCTACGATGATTCGTCCCGCAACGAACAGATAGAGATGAGTGTTATCCACGCCGCCTCCTTAAAATCGTCGTTCGAGATACCGAATGTGATTACCCGACGGCCAGCAATATACACCCGAGCAGATTCGCAGCGCGCTTCATTCCGAATCTGCACGGACAGGCCTCTTCGTGGCGCGGGCATCTTGCCCGCGTGTCTTTGCGCGCACGCGGCACGTACGAATCGCACAAGTTCACGTCCCGATAGCCAGTCCCGCGCAACGCACACAATCACTCCGCCGCCTCCATCTTCTCCGCCATCTCCAGCATCTTCACCACGCTATTCCAATTCCTACCAGTGCCGGGCGTACCTAGCGCCTTATTCACCGCCGCCCACGACATTTTCGATTGCCCTTGCCCGTTCGGAAAATAAATATAAAGTTCGCGGCCGTCAATCCGCAGCTCCTCGGGCTCAATTTTGATCCGAAGCACGTTCGCGCGCGCTTCCGCTCCCGGATCGCTCGCTAGGAAATCGACCAGCAGCTTGCCCGGCTCGATCCCCCGCCGCTTCGCAAACGGATTCCGCGCAATCACGTCTCTCATCTCCGCGGCCGTGCGGCAAATCACATCCGTAGAGCAGCCAAATTTCCGCTCGATTCCGCCCCGCACGCGCTTCGTCACCGCCGCAAGATCGCGCTCGTCCGTCCTGAAAATCACGTTCCCGCTCTGCACGTAAGTCTGCGCATCGCGCAGTTTCAGCGTCGCATAGAGCGCCCGCAGCTCCTCCATCTTGATTACGTTGTGGCCGCCAACATTGACGCCACGCAGCATCGAAATAATCACAGCCACAGAGAACTCCAATATTCCCGTCGGATTGTAACATCGCCTCAGGCAGTCGCTCCGAAGCCTGAATGTCATCGTAGCGCCGGCATCTTGCCGGCGTTTTTGACTTATCTACTGCGTGCCAGCGTATCAAACGCTCTTAGATCCAGCCTGAGAATTCGAGGTAATGATGCAAGGCGCGAAAGGCATGCCGTGTAAACGCTTCCAGGCTTAGTACTATAACCCTTACAGATTTCTCACTTTCGCACTTTCCTACCACATGCTAACGTTTACTGAGTGATACAATGGCACGCATCAGATATATCGACCGCGAACTCGCGTCGGCCTTCTGGCGCCGTCCGCTAACCAAAAACCAGCCATTTCTAATCGACACACCAAAACGATTCGAAATCGCCGTAACTCTTTAAAAACAAACGACGGCGGGCATTTCTAATCGCTACAAAAACAGCACCCTTGAAAAGTCCGATTTTCGCTTTCACCAATTCCTGTCAGAGCCGGGAGGCCCCCGCCTCCCGGAGCCCGTGCGCAACGATCGAAACCAGGTGGGCCACCGCAGCATTGCAGGCGGGCGTGCCGCTACGCGCGGCGAGCGCGAAACCGAAATCGGCGCGGAGTCGTTTCCAAGAACACATCTTCGAATCCGGCATTTTCGAGACGCGCCGCGAACGTATCCGGGTCCACGAGGTTGATCACGTCCCCGATATGCAGCAGCTTCATCATCCAGCTACTCCGACTATCCACACCCGCAAACGTCGCGCCCGGCTTCAGCACGCGCCGCGTCTCGCGAAGAAGTTTGTCCTGCAGCTCGGCCTTCGGGACGTGGTGCAGCATCGTAAACGACACCGCGCCGGAAAAACTCTCATCGGAAAACGGCATCTCGGACGCGTCGCCCTCGACCACTTCCACATTCGATCCCCGCATTCGCGAGCGCAGCGAATTGGCAAGCCCCGGGTCGATTTCGAGCGACGTGATGCGCGCGATTCGCTCGCGCAGGAAATCCGTCGTGAGCCCCGGTCCCGGACCGATCTCAAGCACATTCTCGCCCAGGTCCACGCCGCGGAGTGCCCAAGGCATTACGTCGTCGCGCAGCGTCTCCCTCCACGAATTCGAAGCGCAAAGCCAATGGTGAATTCGATTCATCGGAATTCAAGGCGAAGCGGATTCGCTGGTCAAATCGCGCAGCGCCTCGCCGAACGCGCGAGTATGCAGATCAACGTCGGCCTCGGAAGTCGCTGGCGACATCAACGCCATATTGTGGAACGGCGTCAGCAAAATGCCGCGATTGAGCGCGTGGAGATGCAGGAATCTCTCGAGAGGAAAATCCATTGCCGCCGCAGCTTCAGAGCCGTTGCGCGGCCGCGTGGGACGAAACTGATATTCCGCCCGGCAGCCCAGCCGCGTGACGTGCCACGGCATTTTGGCGCCGGCAATCGAGCTGGCCACGCCGCGCTCGAATCTCTCGGCCATCGGAATCATGACTTCGTAAGCTTCGGGCACCAGAACCGTCTCGAGAGTCGCGCGCATCGCCGCGAGCGACATCGCGTTGCCCGCAAGTGTGCCGCCGATTCCGCCCGTATCGCAATCCTCGATATGAATTTTCTCCACGACGCGCTGCGCGATTTCTGCGGTAAAGCCGTAGGCCGCCGCCGGAATTCCACTCGCCAGCGGCTTGCCGATCACGAACATGTCAGGATCGAGATTGTGCGCGCGCGAGTAACCGCCGGGGCCCGCGCAAATCGTATGCGTCTCATCGAGAATCAGAAGCGTTCCGGTCCGCCGCGTCAGTTCGCGCAACGCGGCGTGAAATCCAGGATCGGGATGAATGATGCCGACGTTGGTCATCGCCGGCTCGGCAAGCACGCACGCCACGTCACGCCGCGCGAGCGCTTTTTCGAGTGCGTCGAGATCGTTGAATTCCACCACACGCGTGGTCTCCGCCGGATTTACTGGCGGGCCGATATTTCCACGGCGCGGAACGACAGCGCCATTCTCGAGCGTGGCGAACGATTCATCCACCGTTCCGTGATAGCAATAATTGAACACCAGCACGAATGGCCGCTCGGTAATGTGCCGCGCGATGCGGATCGAAAAGCGATTGGCGTCCGTGGCCGTCAGCGTGAACTGCCAATATGGAAGTCCGAAACGCCGCACAAGTTCTTCGCCGACCCAAATCGAATCCTCCGTCGGCAGCATGAACGTGATTCCGCGGCGCGCTTGCGCGGCGATCGCATCGGCAGCGGCATCGGGCGAATGGCCCGTCATCGCGCCGGTATCGCCGAGGCAGAAATCCACGTACTCGAGGCCGTCCACATCAACAAAATGGCTGCCCTTCGCCTCGGCGACGAAAACCGGAAACGGTCCGGCCCATTTCACCATCCAGTTCATCGGCACGCCGCCAAGCAGCGACGCGCGGGCGCGTTCGAAAAGCGCCTTCGAATTTGGATGTTCGGCGGCGAAGCGATTGGCTTCGTGTTCGGTAAGGTCGGCGAGACGCTGGCGGTCAATGATGCGCATGTCCAGAGAGCGCGAGGACGAAGCCATCCGAAATTAGCGCAAATCCTTGAGGATTTCGCGCGCGGCATTGTAACCCGACGCGCCCGTGAGCCCGTTGCCGGGATGCGTGCCCGAGCCGCAGAGGTAGAGGCCGCGAATCGGCGCGCTATAGCGCGCCATGCCGATCAGCGGCCGCGTAATGAAAAGCTGATCGAGCGACAACTCGCCGTGGTACGGATGCCCGCCGGTGAGCCCGTACGTATCTTCGAGATCGGCGGGCGTGACGACTTGGCCGTCAATAATTTTGTCGCGAAGATCGGGCGCGTATTCGGCGAGCGTCTCGACGACAGCGTCGCCGAGCGCCTCGCGCTGACTATTCCAATCGCCCTGCTTCAAGCGATAGGGCGCGAACTGCGCGTAGATGGACATCACGTGCTTGCCCTGCGGCGCAACCGAGGGATCGAGTATCGAAGGAATCATCACATCGAGATAAGGCCGGCGCGAAAATTCGCCGTACTTCGAGGCATCGAACGCGCGCTCGAGATAATCAATGTCGGGGCCGATGTGGATGCGGCCGCTTAGCGCGGCAGTGCCATCGTTCATCGAAAGCGCCTGCGCCGTGGAAAAATTCTGGAGCGCGGTGAACGAAGGCAGCGCGTCGAGCGCGAGATTCACTTTTGCGACGGTGCCGTTCGCGCGGAAATTCCGCATCTTGACGACGAAGCTCGGCGCGAGATGCACGGGATCAATCAATTTGAGAAACGTGCGGCGAGGATCGGCGTTCGAGATGACCAATTTCGCGGCGATCTCTTCCCCGCTCGCAAGCACAACGCCAGCAGTAGCGCCGTTCTTCACGCTGATGCTCTGCACTTCGGCGCTCGTGCGGATTTCGGCGCCGGCTTCGCGCGCGGCTTCGGCCATCGCCTGTGTCAACGCACCCATGCCGCCGCGCGGAAACGCCGCCGAGCCAGCCGGATGCGGATCGGCAGCCGCGCGCAAAAGCAACAGCGCCGTGCTGCCCGCGGACCACGGCCCCAGCGCCGCGCCGGAAATTCCGCGCGCGGCAATCGCGGCGCGCAAAAGTTCGGTCTCGAAAAATTCGGAAGCGAGATCGGCGGCCGCCATCGGCCCCCAGCGGATAATCCGCATCATGTCTTTCTTACCGAAGTTGCGGAGATTTCGGCCAAGCTTCAAATATTTCCAAAGGTCGTCGGCGGAGGGCTTGTCAATGTCGGGCGGCGTCAGCATGGTGAGTTGGCGAAGCAACCCGCCATAGCGAGCGAGCGCTTCCTGAAATTCGACGTACTTCACGGAATCTTTTTTCGAGAAGCGGCTGATTTGTTGGACAGAATCGCCGGTGTTCGAATGGAGCAGCAGACCGCGGCCGTCGGGAGAAAGCGCGAAGAGGCGCACGGCCGGCTCGATCATCGCCAGGCCGTGGCGTTCGAGCTGCATTTCGCGCACGATTTCGGGAAGCAGCGGCCCAGCCGCATGCGCGAGGGTGGAAACTTTGAAGCCGGGAACAAATTCGTCGGTGATGGCCGCGCCGCCGACAACCGAACGGCGCTCGAGCACGAGCGGCTTGTGCCCCGCCTTGGCGAGATAGAACGCCGTGACCAGGCCGTTATGCCCCGCGCCGAGAATGACGATGTCGCGCTGCGGCGCCACGGCTATCGCGTCCCCTTGTCTTTCAAAATTTCAAGCGCAGCGAGACGCCCCGGCGCGCCCATGATTCCGCCGCCGGGATGCGTCGCCGAGCCGCACATATAAAGGTTGCGAATCGGCGTGCGATACCGCGCCCACCCGGCAACAGGACGCAAAAAGAAAAGTTGTTCGAGAGAAAGTTCGCCCTGAAAAATATTCCCTTCGGTGAGCCCAATCGAACGCTCGATATCGAGCGGCGTGATTACTTGGCGGCCGATGATGATGTTTTTCAGATTGGGCGCGTGCTCGCTGATCGTATTTATCACGGCGTCGCCGAAAGCGTCGCGCTGCTCGTCCCAATTCAATCCGGGCTTCAATTTGTACGGCGCGTACTGTACGAAGCAGGAAAGAACGTGCTTGCCCGGCGGCGCGACGGAAGGATCGGTGAGGCTTGGGATCACCATATCAATGTAGGGGCGGCTGGAAAATTCACCGTACTTCGCCTGATCGTATGCGCGCTCCATATATTCGACGCTGGGAGAAATGGACATCGCGCCGCGCAGATGGCGTCCCGCGCCGGGAAGACATTTAAATTCTGGCAGCCCGTCGAGCGCGAGATTCACTTTTCCTGATGAGCCACGATATTTGTAGCGGCGAACTTCTTCGAGGAAATCGTCGGGAAGCTCGCTCGAGTCCATGAGCTTCAAGAATGTGAGATTGGGATCGAGACTGGAGGAAACAACCGTCGCGCGGATCTCTTCGCCGCTGTCCAGCACGACGCCTTCGGCGCGGCCGTCTTTGACAAGAATTCGCCCGACTTGCACTTCGGTGCGAATTTCTGCGCCCGCCTCGCGCGCCGCGTCGCCGATCGCATTCGAAATTGCGCCGGTTCCGCCGCGGCTAAAGCCCCAGGAGCGAAACGCGCCGTCAATTTCGCCCATGTAATGATGGAGCAAAACATAGGCGGTTCCGGGCGAACGGACGCCGAGAAAAGTTCCGATGATTCCGGACGCCGACATCGTGGCCTTGAGCACATCGGTTTCGAACCACTGGTCGAGAAAGTCCGTCGCGCCCATCGTCATCAACTGCACGAGGTTGTAGCGATCGTCGTGATCGAGCGCCTGAAATCGCCGGCCAAGGAAAAGAAGTTTTTTCAATTCGCGCGGATCGAGCGAAGTGGGATCGGGCGGGACCATGCCTAGAATCGGTTTTACGAAACGGCACATCCGCACCATTTCCTTGCCGAATTCGTCGTAGGCTTCCGCGTCGGTTTTGGAATGCCGCGCGATTTCACGGCGCGTCTTCGAGTGATCGTTCACGCGCCATAGATAGTCGCCATTCGGCATAGGCGTAAACGTGCCGTCGAGCGGCAGAATTTCGAGGCCGTGGCGCGGCAGATCGAGATCGCGAATAATTTCGGGGCGAAGCAACGAGACGACGTAGGAAAAAACGGAGAATTTGAACCCAGGAACAATTTCCTCGGTCACCGCAGCGCCGCCCAGAACATGCCGTTTCTCAAGTACGAGCACTTTGCGGCCGGCGCGCGCGAGATACGCCGCGTTCACAAGGCCGTTGTGGCCGCCGCCGATGACGATCGCATCGTATTGAGTTGGCATGGGGAAAAGCCGCGCGACGACTCGAGCCCGACAGGCTCGTTCGAAGCCGTGACATTTTACAGGCCCCGGCGCTTCGCGCCAACAAAGAAGCGTTCGCGGGCTGACCTGTGGTCACGACGATGGCGCGGTAATAAGTGAGGTGTGCCCTCGGAAGGAAACGCGATTCGCTTCATTTCCCTAGGGCCTCGGCCATCCATGAAAGCGGACATTTCCACTTTGCACAAACCGGACATTCTCACTTTGCGGCGACACGGTGACGCGGTGCGTTGACTTGGCCCAACGGCCAGCATAAGATTCGCTTCCATGCCCGATTCTTCTCCACTCTCCGGACGAACGATTTCCCACTTCCGCATCATCGAGAAGTTGGGCGGCGGCGGCATGGGCGTCGTGTACAAGGCCGAGGACGCCAAACTCAGCCGGTTCGTGGCTCTCAAGTTNNTTGATGAGCATAACGGGCAGGCATTCATTGCGATGGAGTTTCTGGATGGCGAAACGCTGAAACAGCGCATCGGCGGAAAGCCTGTGGAGACCGAGGCGCTGCTCGGTTTGGCGATTGAAATTGCTGACGCTCTGGATGCCGCTCACGCAAAAGGCATTGTTCACCGCGATATCAAGCCTGCGAATATCTTCGTCACCGATCGCGGGCACGCGAAAATTCTCGATTTCGGGTTGGCAAAGACGTTGCAGTCGGGACCGGCGCTGTCGATGTCGGCGACGCAGGATACGGCCGACGCGGTAGCTCCCGAGCAACTGACGAGTCCAGGCAGTACGCTCGGGACCATTGCCTATATGTCGCCGGAGCAGGTAAGGGCGAAGGAATTGGACGCCCGAAGCGACCTTTTTTCCTTCGGCGCGGTGCTCTATGAGATGGCGACAGGCACGTTGCCATTCCGCGGCGAAAGCTCCGGCGTAATCACTGAAGCGATTCTGAACCGTACCCCGGCTCCGCCCATGCGATTGAATGCCGATGTCCCGGCAGACCTCGAGCGCATCATCGCGAAGGCGCTAGAGAAAGACCGCGACACGCGGTATCAGCATGCCTCCGATATGCGCGCCGACCTGAAGCGACTCAATCGCGATATGAATTCGAGCCGGCACTCTGCGGCCGAAAAGTCCGACTCGTCGCACGTGCGTGCTGTGCCCGCTGCGCCAGCGACTAAATCCGTTGCCGTGCTCTATTTCGAAAATCAGGGCGGCTCGAAGGAGGACGAGTATTTGCGCGACGGTATCACCGAGGACATCATCACAGAACTCTCCAAAATCAGCGGCCTTAACACCTTCTCCCGCCCGACAGTTTTGGCCTTCCGTGACAAGCCCGTGACTCCCGCGCAGATCGGCCAGCAGCTTGGCGCGGCCTACGTTCTCACTGGCACCTTGCGCCGCGCTGGAGCCCGACTCCGCATCAGCGCCCAACTCATCGACACGCGCACCGATTTTCCGCTCTGGTCGGAGC
>PMAA01000040.1 GCA_003152355.1 Acidobacteriota bacterium
CGAATTCGTTCCACCAGAGATCGAGGGATTTTGGGTCGAGGCGCAACGCAGACTCGCGGGTAACGCCCGAAGGCGGAGGAACGAGAGCGGCGAGGCGATCGTAAACGCGCGGCCGCTCGAAATCGCTCACCCGCGATAGAAGATGCCAGAGCGAAAGCGCGTCGCGCTTGCGTGCCTCCGCTAGCACGACGTCCAAAGCGGCGGCGCGCAGATCAGGCGGCATCGAGTCAAAATCGAGCCGATAGAGCGCTAGGCGAACCGCATCCGACGCGTCCTCGAAATACGGCGTGCCCGGACCGGCCTTTCCATTCATCGGGCATGCAGCGCCAGCTGGGATGAACGATTCGTGACCGTTGCGCTCGAATCCGACCCAGCCGAGTGACGTGCGGAGTAGGCCGGAGCCGGATTCGTCGGTCTGGAGCGTGTACGCGCAGCCGAGATCAACAGCCACCGCGGAGGGAGTATCAACGACGAACTCGCCGGGTGGCGCCCAGATCGTCGCGTGAATCATCCCACGCTCGAGAGAAATGTGCTTTCGGCCGGATTCAGTTTCGAGAAGACGGACGCGAGATTGCGGCTCGATATCAATTTCTCCGAGATCGGAAACCTGAATGCTGGCACGCGATTTAGAATCGGTGACGAGCAGTTGGCCCACGCCGAGCTTGCCATCTGCGGTACCGCTGCGGATTTTTTCCGCTCCCACCTGCGGCGCACCCGATTTCCAAGCGACATCCCAGCCCGATTGCGGAAGTGAAGTCGGAGGAGTGCTTGGCCTGCGGAGCAATAGACCGCCGCCGATCGCTAGAACGATAGCGGCTGCGGCGGCGAGCGGAATCCATCGAGTCCAGAGCGTGCGCGTCCGGCGTTGTTGTGTGTAACGAATTAGAATCGCGGATGCTTCGGGCGCAGACGCGGGGTGGCGAAAGCGGCCAAGCAAATTCTCGATCCGCTGAATTTCGGGATTCGGTTCGCCGGATCGATCCCATAAATATTCGTCGTTCGTGGGATGATCTTTTGGGTCGTCGTGCATTTCACTCCACCTCATTTAATTTCAGGCGCGCAATCGCCTCGTGGGCCGGCGCTCGCGCGTTCGCTTAATTTTTCGCGTAGCATCTGCATTCCCCGATGAAGATTGACGCGCACGGATCCGTGCGAAAGGCCCGTGCGCAAGGCGATTTCGGGTCCGGTCATGCCTTCGACAAGACGAAGGAGCAACGTTTCCCGATAGCTCTCCGGCAGGCTGCGAATGGCTTCGAGGGCGGCGATCGCACCGGCGTCGTCCCTGGAGTCGTTCGCGCGATCCTCGATCTCGACTTCCGAGAAATCCTGGTTTACTTCGATTCGCGAGCGCGACTGGCGGTGAAAATCGTTTGAGAGATTTCGGGTAATCGTGCCAAGCCACGCGCCGAACCGCGAGGCGTCGCGGAGATCATCAAGACGCGCAAACGCGCGGAGAAAAACGTCGTGAACCAGATCGTCCACTTCGGATCGCGGCATTCGGGCCAGAAGAATTCCGTGCACCATCCGCGAATAACGCGCGTAGAGATCGCCGAACGCGCCGGTATCGCCCGCTCGCGCTGCGGCGACAAGTGAAGCGTCGGGGCTTTCCGGTACCGGCGATACGTTCAAGGCAGCCAGATGAAACGTTGTAGTGGTTGTACGAAATGCAATGTTGCTACCCACGTTTATGCCATGGACTGTGCGCAAATATCTCCAGAATGGTAGACGCGCCTGGCATGCAGAGTGTTAACAGGATTTTTCGGGTGCAATTTTCGCGGGGAGGCCATAAACAGCGGGCAGCTGAGTGGCAAGCGCTTCTCAACGTGCGAAACTGCGCTGGCTCATCAAGAATCCCGTTGCGGCGCGCCAGTGCAAACTTGTATGATTTGAGGGAAGTTGAAACTGGAGGATCCGCATGGAGTGGACCACACCGAGTTTTGAAGAAATTAGCCTCAATTGCGAAATTAGCTCCTACGCCAACGCAGAGCTGTAAGCGGTAAATGCAGGTCAAGATCCTCGGCTCGGCAGCCGGGGGAGGCTTTCCCCAGTGGAACTGCGCGTGTTCAAACTGTGCCCGCCTGCGCGCAGGCAATTTTCACGGACATGCTCGCTCCCAAGCGCAGGTCGCCGTTCGCGCAACGGGCCGGCCATGGTGCCTGGTTAATGCTTCGCCCGATCTCCGGACACAGATTCTTTCCGATCCGCAGTTTCAGCCTGAACGAGCGCCGCGCGATTCTCCGATTGCCGCTGTCGTGTTGACGAGTGCTGACGTTGACCAGGTAATTGGCCTTCTTCACCTTCGCGAATTCCAGCCACTGCGGATTTCCGCGACCTCGGCGATCCAGCAAATTTTGCGCGAGGAAAATTCCGTTTTCCGCGCGCTCGAACAGACTCAAAGGCAGGCGGAATGGGAGACGATTCGTCCGGGTGTGCGGCACGATCTGAAGTCTCCGGATGGCGCGAGTTTGGGACTCACGATTGAGCCTGTCTCGCTTGGAGGCATCCTTCCCGGCTATGCTGGCAAGTCGGGCGGATCGGATGACGCGGTTGTGGGATTATTTATCGAGGCGAATCAACGCAGATTTTTTTTCGCGCCCAGCTTGCCGCGAATTGAAGAACGTTGGCTCGACGAGTGGGATCGGTGCGAGGCGATCTTGATTGATGGCACATTCTGGTCCGACGATGAACTGGTGCGCACGCGCGGCGAGGGCAAAACGGCGCGCGAAATGGGGCATATACCCATCTCCGGCGCTGGCGGAACGCTTGAGGCGCTTGCAAAGCTGAAGAGGACACGCAGAATTTTCTATCACATCAACAACACGAATTCGATTCTGGACGAAGACAGCGCCGAGCACCTGCATGTAACTGCAGCTGGATGGGAAATCGCGCGCGACGGCATGGAAATCCAGCTATGAGTCCTCAATCGCAATCCGCGTCGGCCCGCGGAAACGACCTTGTCGGGCGCCTCGAGAAAATCGGCGAAGAGCGCTATCACAATCGTCATCCGTTCCACCTCCGCATGCATGAAGGCAAGCTCACGCGCGGGCAGTTGCAGGCCTGGGCGCTGAATCGCTACTGCTATCAGAGTCACATTCCGCTCAAAGATGCGGCGCTCATCGCGCGTTGCGAAGATGCAGATCTCCGGCGCGCTTGGCGAAAGCGAATCATTGACCATGACGGTGAACCCGGCAAACCCGGCGGAATCGAAAAATGGCTGCGGCTCGTCGAGGCCACCGGTCTCGCACGCGAGCAAGCGATCCGCGGGGAAGGCGTCCTACCCGCGACGCGATACGCGGTCGAGGCGTACGTTGATTTTGTGTCGAAGAAATCGCTGCTTGAAGGCGTCGCATCATCGCTGACGGAAATGTTTGCGGGCTCGCTGATCGTTCTACGGATGGACGCGTTGCGGAAGCACTATCCGTGGCTCGCGGGAGGCCTGAGCTATTTCGAGGCGCGCACGACGCAGGCGCCCGAAGACGCAAGCTTCGCGCTCGATTGGGTGGTGAAGCATGCGGAAACTCCCGAGCGGCAGGAACTCGCATGCAACGCGTTGCGCGCGAAATGCGACATTCTCTGGGCGCAATTAGACGCGCTGTATTTCGCGTATGTCGANNGCTCCGGGATGCCGCTTGAGCGACGCGCCGAATCAGGAAGCGACGCTGCTCATGCCCGAGGGAGCGCTCAAGCTCAAAGGACCTGGTCTCCAGATCGTGCGGAGTTGTGACGGCGAGCATACGTTTGAGGAAATTATCCACGCGCTTCAGAAGCAATTTGGCACGGCTGATCCGAAGAAAATCGAAGACGACGTCGCCGGCTTTCTCGAACATCTGCACAACCGTCGGGCGCTCGATTTTTAGCCATGGCCGGCCCGCTCGCACTGATCGCAGAAATTACCCATCGCTGTCCGCTGCATTGCGTCTACTGCTCGAATCCGCTGGAAATGAAATCTCGCACGGAGGAATTGCCGACTGCAGCGTGGATTGACGCGTTCGAGCAGGCCGCAGCTCTTGGCGCGTTGCAACTCGACTTGACGGGCGGCGAGCCGCTCGCTCGCGCCGACTTGACAGAACTCGTTGCGGCGGCGCGGAACGCAAAGCTCTACACGAATCTGATTACGTCCGGCATTGGGCTTACCGCGTATCGCCTGGACGCGCTCGTGAAAGCAGGGCTCGATCACATTCAATTGAGCTTTCAGGATTCACGGGAGCAGCCGGCGAACGAATTCGCTGGTACTGCTACGCACGAACGAAAGCTCGCAGTCGCCGCGGAAATCGCAAGACATCGCCTGGCATTCACGATGAACATCGTGGTCCACCGTAGCAATCTCGCCAGACTCGAAGAAATGATCGCTCAGGCCGAACGGCTGGGAGCGCATCGCCTCGAAATCGCGCACGTACAGTATTACGGTTGGGCGATCGAGAATCGCGAAGCGCTGCTGCCATCGCGCGTGCAAGTTGAGCGTTCGCTCGAAATTATTCGCGCTGCCGAAGAACGATTGCGCGGACGCATGCGCATCGAGTACGTCGTGCCCGATTACTACGCGAAATTTCCGAAGGCGTGCATGGGCGGTTGGGGACGAAAGCTGATGTTGATTCAACCTTCGGGCCACGCGCTCCCCTGCCACGCTGCTGCCGTGATTCCCGGAATGAAATTCGAGAGAATCACGGATCGGCCTCTCGAATGGATTTGGGAGCATTCGCCGTCGTTCACAAAATTTCGCGGTGAAGACTGGATGCCGGAGCCATGCCGGAGCTGCGATCGCAGGACTGTCGATTTTGGCGGATGCCGCTGCCAAGCGCTTCTTCTGGCCGGAGATGCATACGTGACCGATCCCGTGTGTTCGCTCGCGCCGTCGCATGCCATCGTCACTAACATTATTGACGAGGCGAATCCGTCTGAAACACCAGCGCACGGCTCCTCACCGCAGTGGATTTACCGCGCCAATCCGTCCTGAATGACAGCGCCCGAGCGCTTTGATATTCGTTTGGTACAAGTTCGGGAAACCCCACCCTTAGAAATGGCGTCAAAGTTACATGTGAGCATGTTGAATTTGCGAGCGATGCTGCAATGGCGCATAATGGCTCGCTCAAATGCCTCGAGCGCTTTCCTTTGATTCCAGGACTTATTTAATGACCCAACCAGTTCGTGTTTTTTGCCGGATCTTTTTTTCCGCCGCTGTGTGCCTGAGTATCGCCGCGAATGCCGCAGGACCCGCCGCGTCAAATACTGATCCGCTCGTCGCGGCCATGCAGAAGGAATTGAACCGCGCAAAGACGGATCTCGCGAAATCCGATCCTGCGCCGTATTTCCTTAGCTATACGGTTTACGATCAGAACGATCTTCAGATTGTGGGTTCCTACGGAGCGCTTCTCGTTTCAGGCGGTGGGCATCGCCGAAACGCCGACGTGGTAATGCGTGTCGGCACACCCGCTCTCGACAACACCCATCTCGACAATCGCGCGTCGGGAATGACTTCCGGCCTGCTGCCGCTTGGAAACGATCCGAACGCGATCGCGCGCGTCCTCTGGGAACTCACGGATCGCGAATACAAGCGCGCTTCGCCCGTCTATCTGAAGGTCAAAACGAATACGGCAGTGCGCTCGGAGGAAGAAGACAAGTCTGCGGATTTTTCCGATGAGAAGCCACAAGACCACGAAGACGTGAATCTTCCGAAATTTCCGTTCGACACCCATTCGTGGGAAGACCGCGTGCGCCGGCTATCGGCTGAATTTCGGAAGTATCCGGACGTTTATTCCTCGAGCGTAGTGTTCTCGATTTCGAAGAGCGAGATGTCGTACGTCTCGACAGAAGGCAGCGCCGTGGCCGCACCGGCCACGATGATCCGGCTAATCGTCCAGGCGGAAACCCGCGCCGACGACGGGATGGACTTGATCCGCGTGGAGACTTATCAGGCGCTGACGCCGGATCAACTGCCGGCGGAAACGCAGATTGAGGCCGATATTCAGAAGGTTGCTGCGGACCTTACGGCGCTACGCAAAGCACCCATCGCCGAACCGTACGACGGGCCTGCGCTTCTTTCGGGGCGCGCCGCAGCCGTCTTTTTTCATGAGGTGCTTGGCCACCGTCTGGAGGGCCATCGCCAGCGCGGCGAGAACGAAGGGCAGACATTCACTAAAAAAGTGAACCAGGTTGTGCTCCCGGAATTCCTGAGCGTTGTGGACGACCCGACAATGCGGCAATTGAATGGAACTCCTCTCGCCGGATGGTATGAATTCGACAACGAAGGTGAGCCGGCCGAGCGCGCGGACCTGATCGAAAAGGGCGTTTTGAAGGATTTTCTGACGTCACGCACGCCGTTCAAAGGCTTCGCACAATCGAACGGACATGGCCGCGGCCAGCCTGGATTGATGCCCACCGGCCGTCAGGGAAATCTCATCGTAACTTCGACAAAAACGGCGCCAGACGCCGAGCTTCGCCAGAAATTCATCGAAGACATCAAGAAACAAGGAAAGCCGTACGGCCTCTACTTCGAGGACATCCAGGGCGGCTTCACGCTGACGATGCGCAGCCTTCCACAGGCGTTTCAGGTGCTGCCCGTGATGGTCTGGCGCGTGTATGCGGACGGCCGGCCGGATGAACTCGTGCGCGGGGTGGATATTGTCGGAACGCCGCTCGCGGCGCTGACACACATCGAGTTGACGGGCGATAAAACCGACGTCTTCAACGGCGTGTGCGGCGCGGAATCTGGATGGGTTCCCGTTTCGGCGGTGGCTCCGGCGATGCTTTTCTCTGAAATGGAAGTGCAGAAGCGCGCGCAATCGCACAATCGACCGCCGATTCTGCCGCCGCCGGCAGCGGATACTGAGAGCGGGGCAAAACGGTGAGGCGGCTACGCTTGCTGCTCCGCCGTTGCAACGCGCTGCTAGTTCTAGCTGCAATTTTTCTGGCGATCGCATTCGCGCCGCAAACTGCACTCGCGCAAAGCGCAGCTCCTGCTGCAGCGGCTCCTGCGTCGAATTCCGCTCCGGTTTTCTCGGACGCTGCGCGCGCCGCCGCGCAATCCGACCCCGTCCTTCAAGCCATGTTCGCCGAGCTCGAACGCTCTGAGGCAAAGCTGAAGATGGATGGAGTGCAGGCGCCGTATTACATCGAATACCGCATCACGGACGTGGATGGAGACAGCGCCAACGCGATCTTCGGCGCCATGCAACTCGATCAGCATTCGCACATTCGGATTCTGCGCGTCGTCGTGCGCATCGGCGATTACAAGCAGGATAGCTATTTCCGCGGCGGCATGGGCGTCGTGGATTTTGCGCCTTTCGAAAACGATGTACTCGCTCTGCGCGAGCAGCTTTGGGGCGCTACCGATCGCGCCTACAAGGCGGCCGGCGAAGCGTTCGCGGCGAAGCAGTCGCTCTCGAAGCAGATGACACTCGATTCCACGATTAATGATTTTGCCCCGGCGCCCGCAATCGTAGCCGTCGAACCGCTCGTGACGCTCGGCGCCGACGGAGCGAAGTGGCGCAAGGCCATCGAAGACGCTTCAGGGCTATACCGAAAATATCCCGAGGTGCAATCAGTCTCGGCGACGCTTCGCTTTACAGTGATGAACGACTATTACATCAATACGGAGGGCACGGTCGCGCGGGAAGGCTGGAGTTCGTACACGCTCGCGACAATCGCCTCAACGCAAGCTGCGGACGGTATGACGCTCGCGCGCTCCCCATTTGATATGGTGCGCGATCCGAAAGAGCTTCCGACACCCGATCAATTCCTCGCCGAAGCCGAGACCGCGCTCAAAACTTTGACGCAACTACGGGACGCTCCGATCGTGGACGAGGAATATCGCGGGCCCGTGCTTTTCAGCTCTGACGCCGGCGATGACGTGTTCGCGGAGCTGGTGGGCAGCAATGTGCTCGGAGTCA
>PMAA01000032.1 GCA_003152355.1 Acidobacteriota bacterium
GGCGCATCGACTCATTTCGGCGGGCTGTTGGCACCTACTAACTGCCGGTACCTTCCAACAGTTGCTCCAATAAACCTCCTGAATGTGGCCCGTAAGTGATTGACACGTCGGGGCTCAAATTGGCTAGTTCCCCTACTCACAAACACATGTTAGTCGCACGCTTCAGCGCGGCGACACATGGCTCGATACTCCTTTTACGTATGAGAGAGGAGACGATCAGTGGTTCTGAACAATCCGCGGGTTTTATAGGCGCGGACCAGCGGCGGCAAAATCAACGCTCAGGTTTCAAAAAAGGCCTAATTCAATAAGTTGCTCTGGCTGCCCCGCGAATCGCGAAGGCGGCCCATCGCTGACGGAAGAATACTGCGGGCACGATTCACTTATGCTTGCAGCACTCGCTTGGTCGCAGCTATCGTGGCCAGAATCAGAACCGGGTATCTGAGCCAATAGTGCGACCAGAATAAAGCGCCATGTCGCCCAGTTAATCCGCGCTGACGCTTTCGATCCCAATAGCCGTCAATTGCCCCCAGAGCGATTGAGATCAAGATCACAGCGGAAAACGCCACGACCACACGCTCTGGCGACATAAGACTTTCGTTGCTTGTAGGATTAGAATTGGCTACTGCTGCAGAATTTAAGCAGGTCAGCAGAATGATCAGCGCGTAACGAGTCCGGGAGTACCACTCGTACTCCGCGCGCTCGGATCGCAAGATGAACTTACCGGGCCGGACCTGAGCATCCAGACCACGACGTTTCCTTCTTTCCCAGCCATAGTCCGCCACCATGAAGAACAGCAAAAAAAATATAAGAACGCCACCGCCCAGAAGGGCAAGGTTAGATGACACTTCGTTTTACCTTTTCAAACTGCTTCAGTTCTTACCGCCTCTAGACGTCTGTTTCGCGTGTCTGCTGCCCTTGTGCTTCTTCCCTTTGTCACGCCGAGTGAGAACTGCGTGCATTCCCAAACAGGCCAAGCTAACGAGGTAGGAGATCCAGAGGATCATTCCAAATACAACGACAAGCCAGTCGCCAATGCGGGAGAGTTGGTCCCAAGGAACACAAGACGTCGTTGCACTCAGCTGTCGGAACGACATCGTTGACATCGGAAAAAGTCAAACGCTTTTATTCGGCGGCGAATGTCGAATTCGACTGGGTCGCCGAGTTGCGAGACCACGCCGCACTGTCTAGTCGTCCAAACCCATTTCAGATTTGATGAAAATCTCAGCGCGGATTATGCGGCCCTTGGAATTACGCGAAAATCCTATCTTTCGCTCTACATGGCTATCCTTCGACGGTGGGAGGCTATCTTTCGGCTACATGACGAATTGCGGTGGAGTTGTAATTGGGGAGGGTCTACGACCGGGGTCTAGACAAACTGTAGTCTTAGGTCTCTTCAGCTCTCACGTTACAACTGGTCTCGATACTGCTCTAATGCGATGCGAACCAGTTGGCTACGTGTTCTTACTCCAGTCTTCGTGAATAGTTGCTGCAAACACGCTTTAATTGCGCTCTCCGAAATCTCTAGCCGATCGGCAATCGACTTGTTAGCCAGGCCTTCAAAGATGAACGAAAGCACTCGTCTCTCCCGCTCTGTGAGTCGAGCGCGACGCTGTGGCGGGCCGTGATCCTCCGCGCCTTCGAAAGCTCGACGAAGCAAATCCGGCTCGAGCAGAGCTCTACCCGCCATCGTTTCGCGAATTCCTTGAACCAAAAGCGCAGGAGAGCCGTGTTTCAAGAAGATCCCGGAGATTCCTTTCCGAATCAGCCCTGGCAGTTCAGTGTCGTTTATGCCTGCGGTTACAAGTAGTACTTTGCCTTTGTATCGCTCGATGCGCAGGCTCTCGATAAAATCTGCTCCTCTCTCCTGGCCGAGGTCGAGATCGAGCAGCACGATGTCGATTTCACGTGATTTTACAATGCGAATTCCCTCAGCACCGGAGCCACAATCAGCGACCACTCCAAATCCTGGCTCGGCCCGAAGCAACCGAGAGACACTCTCGCGAAACAAAACGTGATCATCGATGAGCAATAAGCGGATATTCTTTGTCGAAGTTTTACTCACCGTTGCTGTCATCCTCGTAACGCACTGCGGGCAATCTGACCGCAAAACAGCAGCCTTCGTTACGCGGCTCAAATCTTAGCTCCCCGCCAAAGCTTCCCAGGATTGCGCGAGACACGTAAAGGCCCAAACCGGTCGCATTGGCTCCTTGCTGAAAGGGCTTAAATAGCTCGTCGGGCGATGAGATTCCGACACCTGTGTCTTCAAAACGAATGACAACTGAGTTCGGTTGCAAGTCACTGCTGATCGTGAGCTGCTTCTTTATCGTCGCTTCCATCGCACGTTGGCTATTGCGGACGAGATTGAGGAAGACTTGTTGCAACCCATAGCGGTCCCCGCTGACCAAGGGAAGATCGTCTTGCACGCGCCAAACAATCTGGGCTCCCACCTCGCGATAGGATGGTTCAATGACAACGCGCAACTCGTCGAGCAAGCTTGTGAGTTCAATCGACGCCAAGCTATTCCCCGGTGACGGCAGCAGTTCCATCTCGGACAGCTTTTCCAAACCTTTCAGTAAGGTGCCCAGCGCGCGAAAATCTTCATTGTCTTGCAACGATGGAAGGCGAGACAGGTTCTTATGCACGACTAAAACCGCTCCGCAGACATTGCGAATTTCGTGCCCGACAGCCCCCATCAAAATCCTAGTGTTCTTCAACAAGTAATCGAGACTCAGATCCTCACGATCGCGTAAGTCCTCGGAAAGATCGACGATAATCGCCGCCAACCTGGGCCCTTGGCTCGTCGTGTAATTGGAGAACCAGACTGCCGCGAGGAACGCTTCTCCGCCTCTTCGTTTGCCGCGGCATCGAAGTTCAGTACGGAATTGCTTCGACTGCTGCGTCTGCACTGCACTCTGCAGTGCGGGCAGAAACTCCGCGATCGATTGGCCCACAATATCGCTGTCTCCCGGCGCTAAGAGATATCGTGAGGCTTCGTTGGCCAGCAGGATTTGGCCAGAGGAATTGATGGTTACGATCGCCGCGGGGCTGCTATCCACCAAGATACGAAGTTGTTCTTCCGCATCCTGTCGCAACTTACTGTGGGTTTCAACTTCCTCCAGATGTTCCAGTGCGAGATGGCGGCTCCGGATGATCTCAGAAACGAACAGGCCAGTTCCGACGAAACCAGTCGAGGCCATTAGGAGCCGCGTAATGGCTTCACTCGACGGAAGTTCGCTGAACAATTCCTGGAGAACCGCGCAGACGAGCGCGACCACGACGATCTGCCAACGCGGGAGGAACCCTGCGATTAACATGATCGGGAATAAATACAGAAACCCAATCGATATGTAAGGTTTCGTCAGCCAATCGATTGCGGCGATGAGCAGAATTAGTAGCGCCGCTGTGAGCAGAAATGGCGTTCGATTCTTGCGCGCATAGATCGAGGACAGTTCCATAGCTGATTGCGTGCATATTGCCGTAATTCATCCGGGCTGGCTACCTCGCATGATGCGAATAGCCGAAAGATAGCCGGATAGGCCAGAAGATAGATCGACCCGGCCCGAAAGACAGCACGAGAACCCAAAAGATGGGATTCCCCATGCCCGCAGCCCGCCCGCAGAATGGCTTGGGCACCACGTCCGAAGAAACTTGAGGGGGCATCCAGTTGAAGCAATCTCGTCCGCAACCACCCGCGCCCTACAAGGCTTGAAGGTGGCACGAAAACGATGAAATTTCCGGTTCACATCAGCAAGAGAGTTGCTGGGCTGTTTGCAGCGACCGCGGTGTTCGTGATCGCGACGGGACTTCTCGAATCTGTCCGCAGTCACGGTCAAGCTACAAACGCGAATATGCCCCAGAAGTCAGGTGCGAACTCCGGCGCACCGCCGTCCGACGCGGCCGTTGACCTGTCAACGAGCCAACTGAACTCAATCAAGGTCGAGCCGGTGGGAAGCTACTTGTTTCCCATTGAGAAGGATGCCGTCGGCAACATTGATTTTGACGAAGACCTGTCAGTTCAAGTCTTTCCGGATTACCAGGGAACCATCATTAAGACTCTTGTGGAACTTGGCGCCGAGGTTCAGACCGAACAGCCCCTTTATACGATTAAAAGCCCCGACCTCATCCAGGCGGAGTCAAACCTGATCGGTGCGGCGGCGACTTTCGAACTGACAAATAAAGAACTGGCGCGGGCCAAGGACCTTAATGGAACGAACGGTGTTTCCGAGCGGGAGTTGGAACAAGCGACTTCGGATCAACAAACTGCTGACGGCGTTTTGAAAGCCGCGCGGGACGCTGTCCGCGTCTTCGGCAAGACCGAGACCGAAATCGATCAAATGATCGCCACGCGCAAGATCGATCCCGCCCTTGTCGTGCGCAGTCCAATTTCCGGCAGGATCACATCGAAGAACGCGCAGCCCGGATTTTTAGTGCAGCCGGGAAATCTTCCGGCGCCTTTCTCGGTGGCTGACGTGTCGATCAAGTGGATGCTGGCGGATGTGAGCGAGAGCGAGATCTCATTATTTCACTTGGGCCAGCCGGTTCAAGTCAAGGTGATGGCCTACCCTGACCGCGTGTACAAAGGCAAGGTTTCGAAGATCTACGCGACGGTTGATCCGAACACGCATCGAGTAACAATTCGTTCCGAGATTGCGGACCCCAAAGATGAGTTGAGCCCTGGAATGCTCGCTAACTTCGTCATTCGCGTTCACAACCCGGTAGAAAACGTTTCCATACCAGCTAACGGAGTGGCCCGCGAAGCCGATGGCACTATGACGGCGTGGGTGACCACCGATCGCCACCATTTTGTGCAAAGGGTCGTTCGCACCGGCTTGCGATCAGACGGCCACGTCCAGATTCTCGATGGGCTGCATCAGGGAGAACTGGTCGTAAGCGACGGTGCGGTATTCCTCAGCAATATGCTGGAAGCGCCGCCAACCGATTAGATCGAATGCCCGCCATTCCATTAAAGGCGACAAGCTATGTTTAAGTCTCTGGTAGCGTTTTGTCTGAGCCGCCGGCCGATTGTGGTGGTGGGGTTGCTGCTGTTTGCCGGCGCTGGGTTCATTGCTTTCAAGATGCTCAACATCGAGGCGTATCCGAACCCAACTCCCGTCATCCTTGAAATTACTGCGCAGGCGCCGGGCCTCTCTGCCGAGGAGATGGAACGGTACTACACGCGACCCACGGAGATTGGGCTCTACACCACGCCGAGCATCGACGTTATCCGCTCCACTTCGTTTTACGGCCTGTCCTTTGTTCGCGTCAGCTTCAAGTATGGGGTGGACTATAACTTCGCCTACGCCCAGGCTTCGGTCGCGATACAACAGAACGTCAACCTGCCGGGTGGTCTGGTTCCGGACATCCAAGCGAACAGTTCGACTGGAGAAATCTATCGTT
>PMAA01000030.1:0-4281 GCA_003152355.1 Acidobacteriota bacterium
TGTCCCTCGCCAAAACTCTGACCGACTCTGAAATCAATAACATAGCTGCCGCCGTCTCATCAGCGCTCTGTTATAACTCTTGACCATGTTTAGCTTCGTCAAGCTCTGCTTCGGAACGCTGGTTCGCCTCTTTCGCGGGCGGCGCAGTCTCCTTCTTGAGAATCTCGCGTTACGTCAACAACTCGCCGTGCTGAAACGTCGACATCCTCGCCCGAGCCTCGGCATCTTCGATAAGCTCTTCTGGGTGGTCACTCGGCGGGTCTGGTCGACTTGGAAACACTCCCTCATAATCGTCAGGCCCGAAACCGTAGTCCGCTGGCACCGGGCCGGATTCCATATGTATTGGAGGCTGATCTCTAGAGCCAGGACGCGCTTCGGGAGAAGGCCGACTTCGAAAGAAGTGCGGGAGTTGATCTTCCGGATGGTTTCCGAGAACCCAACTTGGGGAGCACCGCGCATCCATGGCGAGCTCCTCATGCTCGGTTTTGAGCTCTCCGAGAGAACGATCTCCCGTTGGATGAAACGGGCGCCGAGAAATCCCGAGCCAGCCAAGCGCTGGCTTGCGTTTCTGCACAACCACCGGGAAGCGATTGCCGCAATGGACTTCTTCGCTGTTCCGACAATCACGTTCAGCGTGCTCTACGGGTTCTTCGTCATCAGCCACGATCGGCGGCGCATCCTGCATTTCAACGTCACCAGGCATCCGACGAGTATGTGGATCGTCCAGCAGTTGCGGGAAGCATTTCCGTATCGATCGAGTCCCCGGTTCCTGATCTTTGATCGAGACTCGAAGTACAGCCTGGAGGTGGTGTGCGCGGTTCGGTCGATGGCCATCCAACCGGTGCGAACTTCATTCGAAAGTCCTTGGCAAAACGGCATTGCGGAGCGTTGGGTTGAAAGCTCCCGACGAGACCTACTGGATCACATCATTGCGATGAATGAACTCCATCTGCAACGGCCGCTCGCAGATTACGTCCGCTACTATCATGACGACCGGACACATCTTGCACTCGCAAAGGGAACACCGAACTGCAGGACTCGTTCAACAGCTTCGGGCCGTGTCCTTTCTTACTCGCGACTCGGCGGGCTGCATCATCGCTACGATCGAGCAGCCTAGTCCGGACTGACTTTTCACCCCTCCTTTATATATGTGCACTCCACGCGCACCCGGGNNTGAGGTTTTGGCGAACCACAGGGTTGCATCATCGATCGCTAGCGGCGAGCGGTCAAACGCAAGAAGAGCTTAGACTCGACAGAGCGAAAGTCATCAGGGCTAAGGCCCCCGAATTTTGGGATTCCTTCATCGAGCGGCTGCGAGCCGATTCTTCCAAACTGAAAGAGGCGTTTCCGAACAACTTAAGTTGCCAATGTACCGTAGTTAAGACTACAACTGATTGTCAGCTTCGGGGATGCAAACTCCCCTGGCGGAAACTTAGGATGCGACTAAACGTTGACGAACAGTCCGTGGATATCGACGAACGCAAAAGGGAAGCCCCAGACAGAATCATTCCGGCTGGATACGACGAAATCAGGATCACCGTTAACGATTATGAAGAATTGGAGTTCACGTATAAAGGCCGCGCGCATGTCACTCCGGGATCTCTTGCGCAGCATTTAATTGAATACGTCTGCGGAAGTCTGTCGTTTGTGCAGGGAATCTCCGACAAAGAAAAATACTGAGCACGCACCAGAACGGCAGACCTATCAATCTGACCGCACGTCGCGACCTGGTTCGAACTACTTCGGTTGTTCGACCGTGAAACCGGCGTGAACAATTGCCTTCGCTATGTCGCCAAAATCCTCAATCGATAAGACGAACCCCGAATCTTCTTTCTCCGCGGCCGAAATGTGACTCGCAGCCCATAGGGCACCCTTGGCGGTTCGCGGAGTAAGAAGAATATTTGCCTTCCTTTTCTGTATCGTGAAATCGGACACGGCCACTGTCGCAGGCATCTTGAGCCCTCCTCCGCATTCCAGCCTACGACCCTCCAATATCGCCAACAAGTATCCGCAATGGTAATAACTCAGCTGTTTGGAATGAACTGCGTTTGAACAATCGACGCAGCCCTTGCCAACACGGGCTCGACGGGGGCGTCTAGAGCCGGTCGAGGAGTGTCAGATTCGATGGACAAGAATTGTTACATCCCATGATTCCAAGCGCGCGTGACTGCGGGTCAAATGCCTTGAGCCTACCGATTCGACTCGTAACTTTCACATATCCATTCGCCTACAAAATGCATGGAGCCTCGCCCGAAAGCCTCATACTTGGTACCTGGCTTGCAACTTGTCACGCCGCATTCTGTTTCAGGTTCGGAGAAGCTCGTCTCGATCACGTCCATCTCGAACATCAGGTAGAGGCCATGACCAGGGAACAAAGAGGATTTTCACTTATTGAGCTTTTGATCGTCGTAGCGATTATTTTGATCATCGCGGCGATCGCGATTCCGAACTTGCTCCGCGCCCGCATCGCGGCCAATGAGGCCTCGGCTGTGGGCTCGCTCCGCACCATGGGCACCGCTGCGGTCACCTATGCCGCTACTTACGAGAACGGCTTTCCCCCAGGAATCGCGGACATGGGCACTGCGGCAGCTGGCGACACGACTGCAAGCTGCGGCGAAGCGCTCTTGATCGACAACCAGTTGACGACCGGAATTAAAAGCGGTTACAGCTATACGTACAAGGATGGAACTGGTGACATACCGAACGCGGCTCCGACAGGCGGCTGCGCTGGCTGGAACTTGTACTCACTCACCGCTCAGCCGGTGACGCCGGGCACGACGGGACAACGCTACTTCTACACTGACCAGACGGGTGTGATCCGCTTCAACGCGACCGGTGCGGCTACAGCCACTTCTGCACCACTGCAGTAATTCCGACGCCGACGATGGTGTGAGTTATTGACTGCAACCGGGGCTGCCACTCAAATGAGCAACGACCCCGGCCTTGTCCGCAGGCGCGGTACTCCGGGCGGAGTACGCCTTCGGCAAGGCGATAAGATAAACTCCTCTAAATGTCTCAGTCAATCCGCGAATTTCATACGGATGTATACGTATTTGGCCGAAAGCCTATTGGAAAAACCTCTCTTCAGAGCCGTTTAGGTTGGAAACTTGGAGTTGAGAGACGGGAAGCGACGTTTCCGTTCGAGTGTGTGCCGCTTCCCGTTTGACGTGAGTACCAATAAATCAGATATGAGTTGTTGAAAAAGGTTTCAGCAACTACGTCCGTATTTGTACCTACAACTGTTCTAGTTACTCATAAGAACCTATATCAAACTGGACCAAGCGACTTCCATTATCCAAATACATTTATGAGGCAGCGCATCGACGCGACGACGAGCGGTATCTCCTGGATATCCGCAGCAAGATTTGGGTCTCTCCGGGCACGTCCACGATGAACTTATGTGGAGGCTGTACGAACATGAAAATGAAACTTGGGCAGCGCTGCAACTGTACGAATCCCGAATGCGGCTGTGGGGTCATCGTGGCGCGGACGAGCGAATTCGAGGGAGCCTCGAATCCGCGCTGTTGCTGCAGCAGTGTCATGAAAAAGCCGAATGTCCGGCCCATATCGCGATGGAACTCACACCGGTTGGCAACGACGGACCGCCTCTGATGATGTTCAGGTCAATGAGCCGTTACGCCGACGGATATCGACCAAACTGACCTACTACACAGCCCTGAGACTAACGCGGACGCAAGGATGGATGTGATGATGAGGCATTATCTCCGAAGGGTGGGTGGTCTTTTAGCTGCGACTTTCTTGATCGCTGGGATTCTCTTAGTGCGTGACGGCATGACACATTCGACTGCGACAAACTCCTTTGCCATTTTCGCAGGCAGCGCACTGACAGAAACCGGGATGATACCGCTCGAGTTGCTGTGGGAGCCGTCAAAAGCGCGAGTGGGCTCCCTCGGCCAAGCAGGCACTTGGGACGCCGGAGCCTTAGCCGGTAGCAGCTTAGTTTCGACGCAGAGGCGAATCGGAGTCCTGTCACGGCGCCGTTGGCGACGTCGCGTCACGGATGGATATACTAGGTACTAGTTGTAACAATGTTCAATATGGAACAGCTAGCACAATCGAGCATGCGCTACGTTGGCGCGTGATATCTTCCGCGGTTCGACGTCTATCTGCCAAGGTCCGTCGCTACTCCCCTAAAGCGAATTCAAGAAGCCCTGCTTTCGACATGAAATTGTTTCTCGGCTCGGCCGGTCTGGGAAGAAGGGTTAGGAAGTTTCAAAGTAAGAAGGCTATTTTCACGCAGGGCGATCCCGCCAAGACTGT
>PMAA01000030.1:4356-4968 GCA_003152355.1 Acidobacteriota bacterium
GAGATGATTCGGGTGCTCCACCGGGAACACAAGTTCTCCGACCGCTTCATCGCCCACATGCTGGGGCGAAACATCCGAGTCGAGGAGGACTTAATCGATCAGCTCTTTAATTCCATTGAGAAACGGCTTGCGCGGACTCTGTTGATGCTTGCGCGCTATGGCAAGCAAAATCAGCCACAAAAGATGCTGCCGAAAATATCTCAGGAGACTCTGGCGGGAATGATCGGGACAACTCGCTCCCGAGTCAATGTGTTCATGAACAAATTCAGGAAGCTCGGTTTTATCAAGTACAAGGGCGAAATACAGATCGACAATTCTCTCCTCAGCGTTCTCCTGCACGAATAAAGTGTACGTCGAGCCGGGAAGCCCTTGGGAGAACGGCTACTGCGAGAGCTTCAACGGAAAGCTGCGGGATGAATGCTTGAACGGAGAGATTTTCTACTCGTTGAAGGAGGCGCAGGTAGTGATCGAGAAGTGGCGGTTGGAATACAACACGAAGCGCCCGCACTCGGCACTCGGCTACCGGCCGCCTGCCCCGGCGGCCTGTAGCCCCTGGGGAGCAAATCCATCTTCACAGCCCATGGCTGTGATGCGCGGCCCCGGTTTTTTTAG
>PMAA01000017.1 GCA_003152355.1 Acidobacteriota bacterium
CCCGACAAGGCGATCGATCTGATCGACGAGGCAGCCTCACGGATGCGCATCAAATCGATGACCTCGCCGCCCGCAAATCGCGAGCTCGAGCTCGAGATCGAGACGACGCGCCGCGAGAAGGAGTCGGCGATCGAGGCGCAGGAGTTCGAGAAGGCCGCCAACCTCCGCGACAAGGAACGGCGCCTGACGAACAAGAAGCGCGAGCTCGAAGAGCAGTGGGAGGCCGGTGAGACCGGCGCGGAGCGTCCGTCGATCGGCGAGGAGGAGATCGCCGACATCGTCTCGATGTGGACCGGCATCCCTGTCTTCAAGCTGACCGAGGCCGAGACGGCAAAGCTGATGCGCATGGAGGAGGAGCTCCACAAGCGGGTCATCGGCCAGCACCCGGCGGTCGAGGTCATCTCGAAGGCGATCCGCCGTTCCCGAGCGGGGCTCAAGGACCCGAAGCGGCCGACCGGCTCGTTCGTCTTCCTTGGACCGTCCGGCGTCGGCAAGACCGAGCTCGCCCGTACGCTCGCCGAGTTCCTGTTCGGTGACGAGGACGCGATGACGCGCATCGACATGTCCGAGTACATGGAGAAGCACGCGGTGTCGCGTCTCGTCGGCTCGCCTCCGGGCTACATCGGCTACGACGAGGGTGGTCAGCTCACCGAGGCTGTGCGGCGCAAGCCTTACTGCGTGCTCCTGCTCGATGAGATCGAGAAGGCCCACCCCGACGTCTTCAACATCCTGCTGCAGATCCTCGAGGATGGCCGCCTGACCGACTCGCAGGGACGGACGGTCGACTTCCGCCACGCGATCGTGATCATGACGTCGAACATCGGGGCGCAGGAGATCGCGCGCAACACGCCGCTCGGCTTCGCGGTTTCCGACGACGAGACGGGTATCAGCTACGACGACATGAAGAACCGCATCATGGGTGAGCTGAAGAAGGTCTTCCGGCCTGAGTTCCTCAACCGGATCGACGACGTCATCGTCTTCCACAAGCTTCAGCGCGAGGAGATCAAGCAGATCATCGAGCTGCTTCTGCTGCGGATCCGCCACTCGATGGCCGAGCGCGAGCTCCAGCTCGACCTGACCGAAGAGGCCAAGGACATGCTCGTCGAGAAGGGCTGGGATCCGGCGATGGGCGCGCGCCCACTGCGCCGCGCGATCCAGCGCTACATCGAGGACCCGCTCGCCGACTTCGTGTTGCGCTCCGAGCTCCCTGCCGGATCGACGGTCGTTGTCGATCCCGCGCCTGCGGGTGACGACCCAGAGGTCCGCTTGACGATCGTCAAGCCGAAGAAGGTCAAGCAGCCGGTCGCCGTCGGCGGCGGTGGCAGCGAGGAAGAGACAGCCGAGGCCGAGCTGGGCGAGGCCTCAGAGGAGTCCGCGGGCGACGAGAAGTAGTCGCCGGCGTTAGAGCGCGTCCTCTTCGAGCAGGGTTTTGAGGTTTTCGTAGGCGTGTTCGAACGCCCGCCTTGTGAGCCGCACGACGATCGGCTCGGCGACCTTGAAGAACCCGCGACTCTCGCCGCGCGCTTTGAGCGTGAGCTTGGTTGCGCCGTCGACGGCTTCGAGCGATGTCGCTACCTCGAGGTCGAAAGGCCCCGAAGTGGTCTTGCTGACGAAGCTCTTGTCCTGCTCGAACTCGCTGTACTCCGACGGCGACTCGTAGCTCCGCCCGAGGAACCTGCCGACATACACGAGCGTGCTGCCGGCGCCGAGCGAGCCGTCGCTCGTCTTGCGCACCTCGCTGAGCGTCGAGTTCCACAGCGGGGTCTTCTCGAGGTTCTGCAGCGCCGCGAAGACCTCTGCGGGCGGTCGGTTAATCGTCGTGACGATCTCGAACTCGTTCATGGCTCTCCCGTTTGTTCGCGGTGACGGTCCTGTCCGGTTTCCCCGGCGACCGAGGATTTATCATCTCCGCCGCGACGACGTAGCCGCGTGCTCACTTTGCTTACGCGCTGCGTAGGCTTCGACGATCGGGAGGACCGATGACCGGCGAGGTTTCGTTCTTCGAGCTGGGAGTGAAGGATCCGGCCCCGGCGCGCGAGTTCTACGGCGAGCTGTTCGGCTGGAAGATGGAGCTCGCTCCATCGGGACACGGCTTCCACATCGACAGCGGGAACATTCCGGGTGGCTTGCACGGCGGGGACGATGGCTCGGGCCCCTATCTGTTCTTCAAGGTCGACGACATCGAGGCGGCCGCGAAGCGCGTGCGAGAGCTTGGCGGCGAAGCCGAATTCACCGAGCATTCGGGGCCCGGTCCGGCCGGGACGTTTGCCTTCTGCCGCGACAACCAGGGCTCGAGCTTTGGGTTGCACCAGCCGCCCGCCTGAGACGGCGCGCTGTTTGGGTTGTGTCCCCGCGCGCGCGTAGGCTTGGGCGATGGCTCGCTCTGGCACAGTTCACGTCTGCTCGGCCTGCGGGCACGAGGAGCCGCGCTGGCATGGACGCTGCCCCGGGTGTGGCGAGTGGAACTCGCTCGTCGAGGAGGCACGCGCCGGATCTTCAGGACGCTCGCCAGCCCGCGCGGGCGGAGCCGGGCTCAAACCCATACCGCTCGCGGACGTGCACGCGCCCGAGCTGGCGCGACTGCTGACCGGGATCGGCGAGCTCGACCGAGTGTTGGGTGGCGGGATCGTGCCGGGATCTGTCGTGCTGATCGGTGGCGCGCCAGGGATCGGCAAGTCGACGCTGACGAACATGGCGCTCGGAAACCTCGCGAGCGCGGGTCACCGCACGCTCTACGTGTCGGGCGAAGAATCGACGGCCCAGGTGCGGCTTCGAGCCGCGCGGCTGCCCGCCGGAGCGCTGACCGTTCCGGCGATCGCCGAGACCGACCTCGAGACGGTGATCGCGACGCTCGAGCGCGAGCGTCCGGACGTCTGTGTGATCGATTCGGTGCAGACGCTCGACGCGCGAGAGCTGAGCGGCGCGCCCGGTTCGGTCGGGCAGGTCCGAGAGGTCGCCGGTCGCATAGTCGCCGTCGCCAAGCGCGAGCGGATCGCCGTTCTGCTCGTCGGGCACGTGACTAAGGAGGGCGCTCTCGCGGGTCCTCGCGTGCTCGAGCACCTGGTCGACTGCGTTCTTGCGTTCGAGGGCGAGCGCGAGCGGACCTACCGCACGGTGCGGGCGATCAAGAACCGCTTCGGCTCGACCAACGAAGCGGGCGTCTTCGAGATGCGTCAGGACGGGCTCGTCGAGGTACTCGACGCTTCGGCCCGCTTCGTCGACGCGGCGACACGCGCGCCCGGGAGCGTCGTGCTCGCAGCGATGGAGGGCACCCGGCCGCTGCTCGTCGAGGTGCAGGCGCTCGTCACCCCGTCCGAGCTGGTCCCGCCGCGTCGCGTCGTCAATGGCTTTGACCGCAATCGTCTGGCGCTCGTGCTTGCCGTCCTGACTCGCCACGGCGGGGTTCCGCTGGCGAGCTCGGACGTGTTCGTGAACGTCGTCGGCGGAGTTCGCGTGGACGAGCCGGGCGCTGATCTTGCCGTTGCGCTGGCGGTCGCGAGCGCAGCGCGCGGCGCGCCGCTCGGACCGCCTGAGGCCAGCACGCCCTTGGCTGCGTTTGGCGAGCTCGGCTTGACCGGAGAGCTGCGCTGGGTCGGTCACCCGGAGCGACGCCTCGCCGAGGCGCGCAAGTTCGGCCTCGAGACGGTGATTGCCCCGGCCGGAAGCGACGGCCACGACGCGGCGACGCTGCGCGACGCATTGACCGTGGCGCTGCCGCAACTGGCAGTCCGGCAGCGAGCACGCGTGGCTGCCTGAGAGGCCTCGCACGGCGGCCGCGCACTGAACCATCGGGCGCTCCGCGACGAGTCGCCGGGCGATTGAGCGCAGCTCGTCGAGACGTCTAACCGCTTACCCGCGCGCGCCTGATCTGCGGTCGCGCGTCCAGCCGGCTGAAAGTCGACCAGTAAGCGGCAGCTAAATCTCGCTAGAATGGGTGGCGATGGCAGCGACTCGATCCGATGACGTAGGCGACATCGAGCCGCTTACAGAGCCGAGGCTCGTCAAGGCGCTCGAGATGGTCGCGCCGGGGACGGCGCTCCGCGAGGGCATCGATCACATCGTCGATGCCCGTAGCGGCGGACTGCTGCTGATCGGGGAGCTCGACGAGCTCTCCTTCCTCTACTCCGGCGGCGTCAAGCTTGACATCGACTACACGCCGGGCATGCTCTACCAGCTGGCGAAGATGGACGGAGCGATCACGCTCAACGCGAATGCGACCAAGATCGCGATGGCCAACGTGCAGTTGATGCCCGATCCGACGATCCTCTCGCTCGAAACCGGCACGCGTCATCGCACTGCCGAGCGCGTCGCCAAGCAGACCGACGCGCTCGTGATCGCGATTTCGCAGCGACGCGAGGTGATCTCGCTCTACCTGGACGGCGTCAAGTATGTGCTCGAGGACATCCCGGCGGTGCTCGCCAAGGCGAACCAGGCGCTCGCGACGCTCGACAAGTACCGCGCCCGCCTCGACCAGGTCTCCACGCGACTCACGGCGCTCGAGTTCGAAGGCGGCGGCACGCTGCACGACGTGCTGACGGTGCTCCAGCGCGCGGAGCTCGTGGCTCGCATGGCGGTCGAGATCGAACGACACATCGTCGAGCTCGGCAACGAGGGGCGGCTGATCGAGATGCACCTCGAGGACACGATGGTCGGCACGGCGGCTGAGAAGGCAGCACTCGTACGCGACCACATCGCCTCCGGGACCGACGAGCAGTTCGCGTCGGTGCTCGAGCAGATCGGCCGCCTCGGTCACCATGACCTCCTTGACTTTGGCCAGCTCGCTGAGCTGCTCGGCTACGGCCGCAAGCTCAACACGCTGGACTATCCGGTGACGCCGCGGGGCTACAGGATCCTCGGTCGGATCCCGCGTCTGCCCAAGCTCGTCGTTGCGAGCATCGTGCAGGCCTTTGGCAGCCTCGACGAGTTGTTGGCTGCGAGCGATACCGAGCTCGAAAGCGTGGAGGGCGTTGGGGAGACCCGCGCGAAGGACATCCGCGAGGGCCTTCGCCGGCTGCAGGAGATCAACCTCGTGGATCGCTACTTGCAAACGTGACGTGCCCGCCGTTGTGAGCGGCCGCGCAATCAAGGAGGACACCATTCCCGGCACAGCTGCACCAGACCTGCTCGAGGACGAGTTCGATCCGGAGGCCGAAGTCGATCTCGACGTTGAGGCCGAGATCGACGCTGAAGACGACATCGACGTTGAGGTAGAGGTCGAGATCGAGGTCGAGTACATCGAGTTCGAGCTCGGCGACAACGTCGTCTACCCGCACCACGGAGCCGGCAAGGTTTGTGCGAAGGAGATGAAGGAGATCTTCGGCGAGAGGCGCGAATACCTCACGATCAAGATCCTCCACAACGACATGACCGTGATGGTGCCGACCGAGAACGCGGCGATCGCGGGACTGCGCCGCGTAATCGACGAGGAGACGGTCCAGAAGGTGCTCGACGTGCTCCGCGACGATGTCTCGGACATGCCGAAGAACTGGAACCGACGCTTCAAGCACAACCGCGACAAGATCAAGACAGGCGACATCTATGAGCTGTCCGAAGTGGTCCGCAACCTCGCGCTGCGCGAGAACGAGAAGGGCCTCTCAAGCGGCGAGAAGCAGATGTACACGCGGGCCAAGAAGATCCTTGCCTCGGAGCTGATGTACGCGCTCGACAAGAGCGAAGACGAGGCTGAGGCCTACCTCGATGAGCTGCTGTCGCGCTCGAGCGACGCCGGGACTCTGGCGAGTAGCCGGTAGCGGTTTGAAGATGGCGGTCGCGCTCGTCGTGGCTGCCGGCCAGGGCGAACGCCTGGGGTCGCGCGGGCCCAAGGCGTTCGTCCAGCTGAACGGCAGAGCGATGGTGGAATGGAGCATCGCTGCGCTCCGCTCGAGTCCCCTGATCGAGCAGATTGTTCTGGCGTTGCCGGCAGGGGCGACCGCACCGGCCGGCTGCATCGGCGTGACCGGGGGAGTGACACGCAACGACTCGGTCCAGGCTGCGCTCGCAGCGGCTCGGAGCGATCTCGACCCGGTGCTCATCCACGACGCTGCGCGACCACTGGTCACGGCGGCCCTGATCGCGGAGGTGCTCGCTGGGCTCGACGGCGTCGACTGTGCGATCGCGGCATCGCCCGTCACGGACACCACGAAGGAGTGCGACGGCGACCATCTGGTCCTGCGAACCCTCGACCGCAGCCGCCTCTGGAGAGTCCAGACCCCGCAGGTCTTCACGCGCGCCGCGCTCCGGCAGGCGCTCAGTCATTCGCCGCCCGGGGAAATCGCGCAAGCGACCGATGAAGCCATGCTCGTCGAGCGCTCCGGCGGCACGGTCCGTGTCGTCCCGGCGCCGGCCGAGAACCTCAAGGTGACAACGCCGCTCGATCTGAACCTCGCCGAGCTGCTGCTCAGCCGGCGAGTTGATTGAATCGGCGCGTGCTCACCGACTACCACGTCCATCTGCGCCGCGATGACATCACGTGCACTGCCGCGGAGTACTTCACGGAGGAAAATGCCGCGCGCTACCGCGCTGCGGCGGATGCCGCGGGTATCAGCGAGCTCGGCGTCTCCGAGCACATCCACCGCTTTCAGCAGGCGCTCGCGATCTGGGACCACCCTTTCTGGCGGCGTTACGCAGTCGATGACATCGACGACTACTGCGAGTTCGTGCGCGAACGGACAGACCTCCGCCTCGGGCTCGAGGTCGACTTCGTTCCCGGTCGCGAGGATCGCACGCAGAACCTGATCGACCGCCTCGAGCTCGACTACGTTGTCGGCTCGGTCCATTTCCTCGGGGGCCTCGCCGTCGACGACGCCACCTATGACGTCTGGGAAAGCGGGCGATCGCCCGAGGAGGTCTGGCGGCGGTACTTCGAGACGCTGGCGGAGGCCGCCGCGAGCGGCATGTTCGACATCATCGCCCACCCTGATCTGGTCAAGGTGTGGGGTGGCTCGCGGCCGTTGCCGCGGGGCGACCTGCGCCGCTACTACGAGCCGGCGATCGCCGCGATCGCCGGCTCGGGCGTCGCCGTCGAGGTGTCAACGGCCGGCCTGCGCAAGCCGGTCTCTGAGATCTACCCCGCGTTGGCCTTCCTCGCGGACTGTCTCGAGGCCGACGCGCCGATCGCGCTCTCGAGCGACGCCCACGTCCCGGAGCACGTCGGCTTTCGCTACGACGCCGCGATCGAGCTTCTCGACTCGCTTGGGGTCAGCGAGCTTGCGGTCTTTGAGCGGCGCACCCGCCGGCTCGAGCCGATCGGCGCGCTCGCTTGAGCACGCGCAGCGGCATCGGTTATGACTCGCATCGCCTCGTCGAGGGCCGGCGTTTGGTCCTCGGGGGAGTCGAGTTCGACGCGGAGCGTGGCCTCGAAGGGCACTCGGACGCTGACGTCCTGAGCCACGCGATCACCGACGCCCTGCTAGGGGCCGCCGGTCTCGGCGATATCGGCCAGCATTTTCCCGATAGCGACGAGCGTTACCGCGACGCCGACTCGCTCGTTCTGCTGAGCGACGCCCTCGCGAGCGTGCGGGCGGCCGGCTTCGAGCTCGTGCACGTCGACGCGACCGTCGTGATGGAGGCGCCAAAGCTCGCCGACGCGCGCGAAGCGATCCGCGATCGCCTCGCCGAGGTCCTCGGCGTGCCCGCGGCGAACGTGAACATCAAGGCAACGACCGGTGAGGGCATCGGGTTCGTCGGCCGGGGCGAGGGAATCGCCGCGCTCGCGGTCGCGACACTGGCGCAGCGCGCCAATGGCTGAGCTACGTCTCTACGACACGTTCGCGCGTGACGTTCGCCGGTTCGAGCCCCGCGAGACCGGACGCGTCGGGATCTACGTCTGCGGGCCAACCGTCTACGGCCGCATCCACATCGGCAACGCCCGGCCGTTCGTCGTCTTCAGCCTGTTGAAGCGCTTTTTCGAGTACGGCGGCCTCGACGTGACGCTCGTCGTAAACGTCACCGACGTCAACGACAAGATCTATACAGCCGCAGCCGCGGCCGGGCGGTCGAGCATCGAGCTCGCCGCCGAGATGACGTCGTTCTACGTCGCCGACACCGATCGGCTCGGCCTCGGGCGTCCCGACCACGAGCCGCTCGCAAGCCAATCGATCGAGGCGATCGTCGACTACATCGCCGCGCTGATCGCCAGCGGAAACGCCTACGAGGCTTCGGGGGACGTCTACTTCCGCGTGCGCAGCGACGCGCGTTACGGCGCGCTGTCGCGGCGCGAGGTCGACCAGATGGATCAGGGCGAGGGCGTGGAGGGCGCCGCGCGCAAGGAGGATCCGCTCGACTTCGCGCTGTGGAAGACGGCGAAGACCGGGGAGGACAGCTCCTGGGAGGCGCCGTGGGGCGGAGGGCGTCCCGGCTGGCACATCGAGTGCTCCGCGATGTCCATGAAATATCTCGGCGAGACGATTGATATTCACACCGGCGGAGTGGACCTCGCGTTCCCGCATCATGAAAACGAAATCGCGCAGAGCGAAGCGGCCACGGGCAAACAGTTCGTAAAAATCTGGCTCCACGCCGAGCATTTGATGGTCGAGGGCGAGAAGATGTCGAAATCGACGGGCAACTACTACACGTTGCGCGACCTCTTCGCCAAGGGCCATCGGCCGTCCTCGATTCGCTTTCTTTTGCTTTCCGTGCCGTATCGCCGGCAGCTCAATTTCACGATGGATGGATTGCAGCAGGCGGCGAGTTCGGTCGAGCGGCTGCGAAACTTCAAGTCGCGCGTTGAAGCGGGACGTTTTTCGGCAGGCGATGCGCCAGAAATCGCGGCGCGCATTCAAGCGCGCGAAGACGAATTCGACGAGGGGCTGTCGGACGATTTAAACACTGCACAGGCCCTTGCCGCCGTGTTTGATCTCGTGCGCGATATCAACACGGCAATTGATCGCGGCGAATTTCGTCAGTCGAATGTGCCGATCGTTCTCGCGGCGCTGCGGAAATTCGATGAAATCCTCGCGGTGCTCGAAGACACTGATGACGCCAAGCTTCAAGCGCTCGGCTTCTCGCAAAAGCGCTCTGGGATTAGCGACGCGGAGATCGAAGCGCTCGTCAACGAGCGGCAGGAAGCCCGTCGTGCGCGAAATTTCAAACGCGGCGATGAAATCCGCGCGCAGCTTGCGGCGAGTGGTATAATCCTTGAAGACATGAAAGACGGCAGTATCCGTTGGAAACGCGAGTGAATTCACGCCATTACAATCCGCGCCCACTGCACGATTTGCCCTCGAACGAGCGTCCAGGTCTTTTCAGCGTAGATTAGCTTCCTTTCCTCCCCAGCATTAAACGGAGCGCGCGGGGTGGCCGGCCTGCGCGAGCCGAATCTACCCCTATCTGCGCCTGAACAATTTTGAATATTTTTGGGAGGAATCCATGCCGAATGTTGAAGTAATGGAAAAGAAACTACCGCATCTCGTTACGTCTCTGCCCGGCCCGAATGCGAAAAAGGTCGTCGAGCTCGACGCGGAATTTGTCTCAGCGTCATACACTCGCGATTACCCGCTCGTTGCGAAGAGTGGCATTGGAGCCACTGTTGACGACGTGGATGGCAACACGTTCCTCGATTTTGCTGCAGGAATTGCTGTCGTCGCCACGGGGCATTGCCATCCCGAAGTCGTGGCCGCAATTCAGAAGCAGGCGGCCGAACTCATTCACATGTCGGGCACCGACTTCTATTACTCAAGTCTCGCCGAACTCGCGAAGAAGCTCAGTTCGATCGCGCCGGGAAAGGAGCGGAAGAAAGTTTATTTCGGCAATTCCGGAGCGGAAGCCATCGAAGCCGCGATCAAACTGGCGAAATATCACACCAAGCGCGACAAGCTCATCGCCTTCCATGGCGCGTTTCACGGCCGCACGATTGGCGCACTTTCTTTGACCGCGAGCCGCGCCGTCCAGCGCAAGGGATTCGGCACTTTGCTCTCCGGCGTATTCCACACGCCGTATCCCGATACGTATCGCGGGACGTACGGCATCCGCCCCGAGCATGCCGCAGAAGATTGTCTTGGCTATCTTGAGAACGAACTCTTTCGACGGCGCGTGGACCCCGAAGAGGTAGCGGGAATTTTCATCGAGCCAATCCAAGGAGAAGGCGGCTACATTCTCGCACCGGCGGAATTCCTGCAGGGCTTGCAGCGCATTTGCCGCAAATATGGAATTTTGCTGATTGCGGACGAGGTTCAGTCCGGCATGGGCCGCACTGGCAAGTGGTGGGCAGTGGATCACTCAGGCGTCGAGCCCGATATCATCACGTCGGCTAAGGGAATCGCTTCGGGCATGCCGCTGGGCGTGATGATTGCGCGCGCGAGCGTGATGGATTGGACGCCGGGCGCGCATGCATCCACGTTCGGCGGGAACCCTGTGTGCGTCGCTGCGTCGCTCGCGACGATACGCTTGCTCGAATCGAAATACATGGCGAACGCCGTGCGAATGGGCGAAGTCATCATGAAGCTCACCGCTGATTGGACGACACGCCACAAAATCGTCGGCGAAGTTCGCGGGCGCGGGCTCATGATCGGAATTGAGCTCGTCCGCGACCAGAAAACCAAAGAGAAGGCGAACGATCTGCGGAACAAGATAGTTCAGCTGGCTTTCCACAAGGGCCTGCTCGTTCTCGGATCGGGCGACACCACTCTGCGGCTGTGCCCGCCTCTCGTGATTGACGAGGAGCAGGCGAAGTTCGCGATCCAGACGCTCGATGCGTGCATCACTGAAGTTGAGCGAGCGATGTAAATTTGGGCTTTCGCGAGGGGCGCTGCGGAATGCGGGCAATGCAGCGCAGCGCCTCTCAATCACTTCCATCAGGCAATTCGCTTCCAATCGGACCAGTCACGACTTAGCCGCCATCCCGTGCTAGACGCCTGCTAGAATAGCCACTCGTTTCGACATCCCGTCGCACGCGGAGGAGCGTTTGCCGCGCATTCTGGACGTTGGCTGCGGTCCGTCAAAATATCCCGGCGCAATCGGCGTGGACGTGAACCCGAATACCGCGGCCGATGTTCTTTGCGATCTCGATCGAGGCCGCCTGCCGTTTCGCGACGATTCGTTCGATGAAGTGCGCGCCGTGCATTTGATCGAGCACGTCGAGAACGCCATCGCGACAATCGAAGAATTTCATCGCGTCGCTCGGTCCGGCGGCACAATTTTCATTGTCACGCCGCATTACACCGATATCGCCTCGTACACCGATCCCACGCATCGCCGCCATTTGAGCAGCGAGTCGTTTCACTATTTTTATCCGGGCGGCAAACACGGCCAGGAATCGTGGTATACCCATGCGAGATTGAGAGAGCGGCGGCTTGACGTAAAGCTTTTGCGTGTCTGGCGACTACTCGGGTTCGAGTTGCTGGTGAATCACGCGCGGTGGTTCCGGCGATTCTGGGAGCAGTATTTGAGTTTTGTGATTCGCGGCAAGGTGATGGAATTTACTTTCGAGGTCATGAAGTAGCGATGCCGATCTTCGCGAGACTCATGTATGGGTTGGTGAGCTTCGCCTCGCGCAGAGGAGTCAGCGACGCGCCGGTCGAGCTGAACGCGGCGCAGGTTCAGAGCGCCGAAGCGACGAGAAAAGCTCGAGCGCGTCGAACTGGAGTCCGCGGCGAGACGTTTGCCTACTGGTATCTGCGCCGCCACGGTTACACAATGATCGCGACGAACTACACCTCGCCCGGAATCAAAGGCGAAGTCGATCTCATCGGCTACGATGGCGACGTGTTGGCATTCATTGAAGTGAAGACGCGAAGCGCGAGCGGCCAATTCGCGGCGAAGCCCGAGGACGCCGTGAACAGCGCGAAACGTCGAAACGTGTGCCGCATGGCGCGCCAATTTTTGCGCGACTCAAGAATCCCCAAGGTGCCATATCGCTTCGACGTAATGGCAATCGAATCGCGCCCCGGCCAGCGGCCTCTTGTGCGTTTGCACAAGTGCGCGTTCGTCGAGCAATCCTGGTAATTCTAGTATCCAGGGTCACGTCCAGCCGCCACGTGGTAAGTCGGGTCCCATTTTGCGAATTTGCGTAGTAAAATCAACGATTGCGCGGTGTGGTTTGCCCGTCCAGTGTCGCTCGCCCAGCGGCGAGATTTGCCCAGGGGTGTAGTCCGTTCGAATCCGGGACACCGCTTAGGGCGGCGTTTGTTTGATGTCTAACCCACAACGGGGAGGCCAGGTTGCCTGAACTTCGCAGGGACCCGATTACGGGTCGATGGGTCATTATTTCCACGGAACGCGGTAAGCGTCCGAACGAATTTTTGCGCGAAAGCGTCGAAATAAAGGGCAAAGGTGTTTGTCCTTTTTGTCCCGGCAACGAAGGCAAGACGCCGCCGGAGATTATTGCCTACGGCCGAAATGGAAGCGGCAAAGACACGCCCGGATGGACAGTTCGGGTGGTACCAAATAAATTTCCGGCGCTGGGAATTGAAGGCGGGCTCGACCGCGAAGGCGACGGCCTGTTCGATCGCATGAACGGGATCGGCGCGCACGAAGTGATCATCGAGACTCCGGATCACCACAACACGCTGGCGATGCTCCCCGATCGTTCCGTCGAACAAGTCCTTTGGGCGTTCCGCGACCGCGTCGTGGATTTGAAAAACGACAAGCGCTTCCGCTACATTCTGCTATTCAAAAATCACGGCGAACCAGCCGGCGCGTCGCTCGAACATACGCATTCGCAACTGATTGCGCTGCCAATTGTGCCGAAGCGCGTTCGCGAAGAAGTGGACAATTCAAGGCGCTACTTCATCGAAAAGGAGCGCTGCATTTTTTGCGACATGATCCGTCAGGAAGTGGAGACGGAGACGCGCGTGATTCTCGAAAACGACCATTTCATCGCGCTCGCGCCCTATGCCCCGCGCTTTCCGTTCGAGACATGGCTTTTGCCGCGGCAGCATAGCTCCGCCTTCGAGAACATGCCAAGCACGCAATACGCTAGCCTGGCGCGATTGCTTCGCGAATATCTCGTGCGGCTAGACTCCGTGCTATCCCGGCCGGCCTACAACTTCGTCATTCATACGTCACCCGTCGGCGAAGAGGCCAACGATCATTACCACTGGCACATCGAAATGATGCCCAAGTTGACGAAGGTGGCCGGATTCGAGTGGGGCACGGGCTTCTATATCAACCCGACGCCGCCGGAAGAAGCGGCGCGATACCTTCGCGAAGCTGTCGTCACGGCGCCAGCCTGACTCGATCGTTCCCCATTATCGCAGCACGATAATCGACACTCATTCCGCTCGTGCAGCGAAATGAGACGACGCCCTCCGGCGCTTAAGACTCGCACCCTTCATTGTAGTTTTGGCCCAGCTGGTGCTATCGTGAATTTCTCGTGCAAGATTCTTCCGATGGAGGTTCACCCATGACCTGGGGGACGCGCCGCGCTTTGATCATCATCCTTGTTGTTTTGTTTATCGTTATTTTCATTGGAGTCGCGGTTTCATCGCCGGTGCGCGTGGGATCGAATTCCGTTCTGGTTATCAATGTTGAAGGCGAAATAGAGGAACAGCGACCGACGGACTTTTTCTCGGCGTTTGATGGCGATACAACGCCCGTCCAGCACGATTTCACCGACGCGCTAGACACCGCGAAGACGGATTCGCGCATAAAAGCGCTCGTCGTGAAAATCGGACCGCTTGCGACGGGGTGGGCGAAGCTCGAGGAGATTCGCTCGCATCTCCTGTCGTTCCGGGAGAGCGGCAAGCCGAGCATCTGCTATCTGGGGGGCGATGGCGCGGGAAACGAGGAATACTACGTCGCGAGCGCGTGCTCCGAGGTTTGGGTCGTGCCCACGTCCGAGATATGGATTCGAGGGATGATGGGAGAAGCGACGTTCCTGCGCGGCGCTCTCGACAAGCTAAAAATTATCCCCGACTACTATCACATCGCCGAATACAAGACGGCCTCCAACCAACTGACCGAAAAGAAATTTACTCCGGCGCACCGGGAAGAGGTGGAAGCGATCGTTCGCAGCATTTATGACCGGTATCTGACCGATGCCGCTGCCGGCCGGAAGATGACTCGCGCGACATTCGAGCAGCTCGTCGAAAAGGGCCCCATCTCCGCGGATGAAGCGGTGGGCGATAAGCTCGTGGATCGTCTTGCGTATTGGGATCAGGTGCAGGACTACGTGAAGACGAAAACGAAAGGCTGGAATCCCGTCAGCCTCGCAAAATATCGTTCGCAGATAAAGAATTCCGGAATGACGGAAATTGCCGTGATTCACGCAACTGGCTTAATCATTTCTGGGAAATCGGGAAATGCGCCTGGCGGCGGCTTCATCATGGGCGGCGATTCGGTGGCTGCGGATCTGCGACACGCGCGTGAGGATTCAAGCATCAAGGCGATCGTGCTGCGCATTGACTCGGGCGGGGGCTCGGCGGTTGCAAGCGAAGTGATTCACCGAGAAGTGCAACTGGCGCGAGGCGTGAAGCCTGTGGTGGTTTCGATGTCGGATGTCGCGGCGTCGGGCGGCTATTGGATAGCGATGTCCGCGAACAAAATCGTCGCGGAGCCGAACACGATCACCGCGTCCATCGGCGTGCTCGGAGGCAAGCTCAACATTTCGGGCCTGTACAACATGCTGGGACTCAGCACCGATTACGTCGCAACCAGCGATAACTCGACGATTTTCTCGGCACAGCAGAATTTCACTCCGGCGCAACGTGATTCATTCCAAAAAATGCTTCAGGAAACGTATGCGAGGTTCACTCAGGGTGTTGCGGACGGACGCAAAATGAAAGTGGAGGACGTGGATAAAATCGGGAAAGGCCGGATATGGAGCGGCTCGCAGGCAAAAGACCGCGGACTCGTGGATGAACTCGGCGGCCTCGATCGAGCCATTGTGATTGCGAAGCAACTTTCGGGAATTCCAGCAGACCGCGCGGTTCACATTGTGCGATTCCCCGAGGAAAAAACGTTTTTTGAGATCTTAATGGAGAGGCACCAGGAAGATTCGGCGCAGTGGACTTCGGTGGAAGCTCTGGTGCGCCATCTCACCAGCACCTACGAGCCATTGCAAGTTCGAATGCCGTTCGACCTCAAAATTGATTGACGAGCACGTGCACTATTCAAATTCGCGCGGATCGCCGTGAAGAATCGCGTTGGTTTCGTTATACTTACCGTTGCGGCGCGGTACCCAAGTGGCCCAAGGGAGAGGTCTGCAAAACCTCCATTCGTGGGTTCGAATCCCACCCGCGCCTCCATCCTCTCGCGAAATCCCCCTTCGCGCTTAGAGACTAAGTCGTAGAATCTTCGACTTCACTTCGCTCATCGTAACTGTATGTAGTAGAAGCGTGAAACAGAATTTGGAGGGCGGCGCAATGGGTTCGAATCAACTGAATAAACGGAAGCTCGGACGATCGGGTCTCGAAATCACCACGGTCGGATTTGGGGCCTGGGCCGCCGGTGGCGGAGGCTGGGCGTACAGCTGGGGACCGCAGGACGACGCAAAATCAATTGCATCAATTCGCCGCGCGGTCGAACGAGGCGCCAATTGGATTGACACGGCGGCCATCTACGGAATCGGGCACTCGGAAGTGGTCGTACGTCGCGCCCTCGCCGAAATTCCACTCTCCGAGCAGCCATATATCTTCACAAAGTGCGGAGTCGTTGCCGATCCCACGAAGCCGTACGAGCCCGGCTATCGGAGCCTCAAACCCGAATCCATCCGCCGCGAGCTTGACGCATCGCTGAAACGGCTTGGCGTCGAGCGCATTGACCTGTATCAGTTCCATTGGCCTGACGAAGCGGGAATTCCGATCGAGGATTCCTGGGCCGAGATGGATCGGCTTGTGCGCGAAGGAAAAGTCAGGGCCGCAGGTGTTTCGAATTTCACCGTGGAGTTACTCGAGCGCGCCGAGCGCATTCGTCACGTGGACTCGCTTCAGCCGCCATTCTCGCTAATTCGCAGGAATTCTGGCCAGGACGTGATTCCGTGGTGCGCTGCTCATGAGACGGGCGTAATCGTGTACAGCCCGATGCAGTCAGGCATTCTGACGGACACATTTGGTCCCGACCGTGTCGCTCGATTTGCCGACGATGACTGGCGCAAACGCAGCACCGAATTTCAGCAGCCAAATCTGGGCGCGAATCTCATGCTACGCGACGCTCTGAAGCCGATCGCGAGCCGGCACGGCGTCACAGTTTCTGCGGTAGCCCTGGCTTGGACACTGAGTTGGCCGGGCGTTACAGGAGCTATCGTAGGTGCTCGTTCGCCCGAACAAGTGGATGGTTGGATCCAAGCCGGAACTCTGACGCTGACCGATCAAGATCTCACTGAGATCAGAGCCGCCATCGAGACATCGGGTGCCGGAACGGGCCCCATCGAGCCAGTACGGACGAAGACTGCGACGCGTTGACGCGCAGTCATCTTCACGTAGCTTTCACCCAAATGAGCCGATACTTATGAACAACGCATGCATTTGGTTTCTGAAACTTGACGTACTACGACACGTCTAAGACCAGAGCCGCCGACTAGCGTTGGAGACGAACGCTAGAGTGAAGTACCGCCAGGAAAACTTGAATCTATGTGGATCGTAAGGCTCGCACTCAGCAGGCCGTACACCTTTGTGGTTGCGTCCCTGCTCATCATTATCCTCGGCGTTGTGGCTATTTTGAATACGCCGACCGACGTATTTCCGAATATCAACATTCCTGTCGTCAGCGTCGTTTGGACTTACTCGGGCCTGTCGCCTCAAGAAATGGCGGATCGGCTTACCGGCAACTCCGAGCGCGCGGCCACGACGACCGTAAACGACATTCAACATATCGAATCGACGTCGCTCAACGGCATCTCGATCATGAAACTTTTTTTTCAGCCCGGCGTGAGAATCGAAGGCGCTGTCGCGCAGGTGACCGCGATCTCGCAGACGATCTTAAAGGGAGCGCCTCCGGGGACCACGCCGCCGCTTGTCATCGCCTATAACGCATCAAGCGTGCCAATTCTTCAGCTTGGCATGAGCAGCGCCACGCTTTCAGAGCAGCAATTGTTTGATCTCGGGACCAATTTTATCCGCCCGCGTCTCGTCACAGTTCCTGGCGCGGCGATTCCCTGGCCGTACGGGGGCAAGCAACGGCAAATTAACGTTGATCTCGATCCGCGCGCACTTTTCGAGAAGGGAATTTCCGGCGCGGACGTCGTGGGCACGCTGAACAATCAGAACCTGATTTTGCCGCAAGGCACGTCAAAGATTGGCGACCGTGAATACAACATCGAATTCAATAGCACGCCGAAGAAAGTGCCGGAACTAAACGACCTGCCGATCAAGATGGTGAACGGCGCGATGGTTTACGTCCGCGATGTTGCCTTCGTGCACGACGGCGCATCGTTTCAAACCAACATCGTCCGGCAGGATGGTCGCCGCGGCGCGCTGCTCACCGTTCTCAAGAACGGGAACGCGTCAACCCTCGCCGTCGTATCCGGCATCGTCAACATGCTCCCGGATATCGAGGCCTCGCTGCCGCCTGGCCTCACACTGCGCAAGACGATCGATCAGTCTTTGTTCGTTCGCGCCGCGGTTGATGGCGTAGTCAAAGAAGCGACCATCGCCGCGTGTCTCACGGCGATCATGATCCTGATATTCCTCGGGAGCTGGCGCAGCACCGTCGTCGTCGCCGTTTCGATTCCGCTCTCGATTCTCACTTCGCTTCTCGTTTTAAGCGCGCTAGGCGAGACGATCAACATCATGACCCTCGGAGGCCTTGCCCTCGCGGTCGGTATTCTCGTCGACGACGCCACCGTCGAGATCGAAAACATTAATCGGCTGCTGCCCGAGGGCAAGAGCCTTCACGAAACGATTCTGACCGGCGCGCAGCAAATCGCGACGCCCGCATTCGTCGCCACGCTCAGCATCTGCATCGTCTTCGTCCCAATTTTCTTCATGCGCGGCATCGCCGGATATCTCTTCCGGCCGCTCGCCGAAGCTGTTGTGTTCGCGATGCTCGCTTCCTATTTGCTCTCGCGTACCATCGTCCCTACCCTGGTGCTCTTCTTCTTCCGCGCCGAGCGCCGCAAACTTGCGGCGCATCGGGAAGCGCCCGAGAAGGCCGGCTGGTTCAAGAGATTCCATGAGAGGTTTGAGCACGGTTTCGACAAATTCCGCGACCGTTACGTCGAAGCGCTCGATTGGTGCCTGCAGAACCGCCTGCTTTTCGGCACTTTGTTTCTTTCGTTTTGCGCAGCCACGATGTTCCTGGTTCCATTCCTGGGCTCAGACTTGTTTCCCACCGTGGATTCCGGCCAACTTCGTCTTCACCTCCGCGCGCCGATCGGGATGCGAGTCGAAGAAACGGCCGCGCTGTGCGATCGCGTCGAAGCTGCGATTCGCAAAACCATTCCGCCGGAAGAGTTGAGCGGAATTCTCGACAATATCGGCTTGCCCTACAGCGGAATTAATCTGTCGTACACTACAAGCGGCGTCATCGGAACATCAGACGCGGAAATCCTGATCTCGCTCAAGCCCGGCCATCACCCTTCGGCCGGCTATGTACGCGAGCTTCGGCAGAGCCTCCCTGGCGAGTTTCCCGGCTCCGACTTTTTCTTTCAGCCCGCGGACATCGTCAGCCAAATCCTCAATTTCGGCTTACCATCGCCGATTGATATTCAGCTCGTAGGTCCGGATCTCTTGGCGAATTTTGATGTCGCGCGTGAAATGCTTCCGCGAATCAAGGAAATCGGCGGCGCGGTGGACGTTCATATCCAGCAGGCTCTCGATCTGCCGAAGCTGAGGATCAACGTGGACCGCACTCGTGCCGAGACCGTTGGATTCACGCAGCAGGACGTCGCGAACAATGCGCTGGTAGCCCTGACGACGAGCTTTCAAACGGCGCCGAACTTCTGGATCAGCCCTCAGGGCATTCCGTACAGCGTCTCCACGCAGACGCCGCAGTATCGCGTTGACTCCCTTTCGGACGTACAGACGATTCCGGTGATTGGGAAAACGGGGCAGTCTCAGATACTCGACAACGTGGCGAACATTAGTCGCGAAGTCGGGCCTGCGGTCGTGACCCACTATGACACGCAGCCGGTGGTGGAAATTTACGCGAGCGCGCAAGACCGCGACCTGGGCGGCGTCGCTTCGGATGTCAATCGCGTCGTCGAATCATTCAAAGGCAAGCTGCCGCGCGGAACCACGGTCGCCGTTCGCGGCCAGGTAGCAACCATGCGCACATCGTTCGTGAGCCTCGGAGTTGGCCTCATGTTTTCGATTCTTCTTGTCTATCTCCTGATGGTTGTCAATTTTCAATCGTGGGCTGACCCGTTCATCATCATCACCGCGCTCACCGGTACTTTCTCGGGCATCGTGTGGATGCTGTTTATCACCCATACGACGATGAGTGTGCCATCGTTAATGGGCGCGATTATGTGCATCGGAGTCGCGACGTCCAACAGTATTTTGCTCGTCACATTCGCCGGAAGCCAAATGCGCGAAGAGGGTAAAACTTCCACCGAGGCGGCTCGTGGCGCAGGATTCACGCGGCTTCGCCCGATTTTGATGACGGCGCTCGCGATGATCATCGGTATGTTGCCGATGTCTCTCGGATTGGGCGAGGGCGGCGAACAAAATGCTCCGCTCGGCCGTGCTGTCATCGGCGGCTTGTTGTTCGCCACTGTAGGAACAGTTTTTTTTGTTCCGGTCGTGTATAGCTACATCCGTCGAAAGGGATACTCGCAGCCGCTGTCAGAGGACGAGTCTGAAATGGCTCCGGGATAGGTTGCCCTGCGGACACAGACGCATACAGAAAGGATTTAGATAGCGATAGCCATGGGCCACGACGATATAAAAGATTATGGCGTTACCGAAGGGGCGCCCGAGCGGCGCGGACGCTCTTCGCGAGTTATCGTGTTCGTAGTCGTAGTTCTTGTTTTTGTGGGACTGGCGCTGTGGGGAATCGAGAGCCGCCGCAGCGTACGCGCGTCGCTCAATTCCTCGGGTAAGAGCGCGGCCACCACACCGGTTGCCGTCGTTCACGCGCTTCCGTCCGGTAGCTCAGGCGAAATCCTGCTCCCCGGAAATATTCAAGCGTATCTCGAAACGCCGATCTACGCGCGCACAAACGGGTATTTGAAAAAGTGGTATTTCGATATCGGGGCGCACGTTAAAGAGGGCCAACTGCTCGCCGAGATCGAAACTCCGGAAATCGACCAGGAGCTTCGTCAGTCTGAAGCCGCCGAACTGCAGGCGCAAGCGAACCTGGATCTTGCGAAGTCCACGGCCGATCGCTGGGTCGAATTGCTGAAATCAGACGGCGTTTCGCAGCAGGAAGTGGATCAGAATGTATCCGCCTACAAAGCACGCCAGGCCGATTTGCAGGCAGCAAGGGCAAATGTTGACCGGTTGAAGGATTTGCAGTCATTTAAAAAAGTGACCGCGCCATTTTCTGGAATCGTGACCACGAGGAGTGTGGATGTCGGCGCGCTGATTCAGAATGGAAATTCCGCGCAGCTCTTCCGGATGGCGCAGACGAATGTGCTCAGGATTTACGTGAGCGTCCCGCAGGCCTACAGCCGCTCGATGGTAGCGGGCGTTCCGGCGGATCTTGAGATACCCGAGTTTCCGCACCGCACATTTCCGGGGAAAGTTGTTCGAACGGCCGGAGCGATTGATCCTACGTCCCGCACGCTGCTTACCGAAGTGCAAGTGCCGAATCCGACGGGCGAACTTCTTCCCGGGTCGTATGCGACCGTGAATTTCCACTTGAAATTCGTCGAACCGCCGCTCGCGATTCCATCGAATACGCTTATTTTCAGGGCGCAGGGAACTCAGGTTGCCGTCGTGACGCAGAAGGGCACGGTCCATTTGAAAAGTGTGACCCTCGGGCGCGATCTCGGAACCAGCATGGAAATTTTGTCCGGAATCGATTCCGATGACTCGATCATCTTGAATCCGCCTGATTCGATCGGTGAGGGCGATGTTGTGAATGTGACGCAAAATGCGCCCGCCGATTCGAACTCTAAATAAATCCGAACATTCAATGCCAGCCGAGAGCCAAATACGAACGTCACGCCGGTCACGCGGAAGCGCCGCGTTTTTCGCCTGCTTTATCGGAGCTCTATTGGCGGGGTGCACGGTCGGGCCGAATTACCATCGCCCTGCCGTGGAGGTTCCGTCTTCATTTAAGGAAGCTCCTCCCGCGGGCTGGAAGGCGGCGACGCCAAACGACGCGATCGCCAAGGGCAATTGGTGGGAAGTATTCGGCGATCCGAAACTGAACGAGCTCGAATCGCAAGCGATGGTCAACAATCCGCCGCTGCAAGCTGCGATGGCGCGTGTAGCGCAAGCGCGGGCGCAATTTCGTATCACGCGCGCCGATTTGTACCCGACTGTCACGCTCGATCCATCCGCCTTGCGAACTCGGTATTCCGGCACACGCGAGAATCCTCCGGGATTTGTCACCACGCCTTACACCGACAACACTCTCAATCTTCCCGTGGATTTGAACTACGAAATCGATCTCTGGGGCCGCGTCCGGCGGGCAACCGAATCCGCGCGTGCGCAATATCAGGCCACTGAAGCTGATTACGAGAACATTCTTCTCACGCTGAAGTCTGATATCGCGCAGAATTATCTGTCGCTTCGCTACGTGGATACAGATCGCGCAATCCTGAAGGGCAATATAGATCTGCTTGAGAAGGCTCTTAAGCTGACTCAGGCTCGCCACTCCGGCGGCGTCGCCAGCGGACTCGACGTCTCTGAGGCGGAGACCCTTCTCGCCACGATTCAGTCTCAATTCGTCGGCCTCGGCGTGCAACGCGCGCAATTTGAGCACGCGCTTGCGCTTCTCGTTGGCAGGCCTGCTTCCGAATTCACAGTTCCTGAAAATCCGCTGGCCCTCGAGCCCCCTCCGATTCCCGTCGGCTTGCCGTCGGATCTTTTGGAGCGCCGCCCGGACATCGCGGAATCCGAGCGCTTGATGGCGTCTGCGAACGCTCAAATTGGAGTCGCCCGCGCCGCGTTCTTTCCGTCGTTGAGCCTCACGGGGACAAGTGTCGGCTACCAGACCGACAACATCACCCAGCTTTTCAATCTTTCAAGCGCCGTCTGGACGGCCATGGCAGGCGCTTCGCAACCACTCTTTGAAGGCGGGCGTCTCACGGCTAATCTCGCACGAACGCGCGCCGCATACGATGAGAATGTCGCAAATTATCGCGAGCAAGTTTTGACGGGCTTCAAGGAAGTCGAAGACGGCCTCGCCGGCTTGCGAGTTCTCGAGGATCAGGAGGCCACGCAGAATAGAGCTGTGACCGCCGCGCAGAAGACCGCCGAAATTTCAACCGCGCGCTACAAACAAGGTCTCGCGAACTACCTTGAAGTGATTGATGCCCAGCGTACGGTCCTCGACAACGAGGTCCTTTCAGCGCAACTCCGCGAATATCGTCTGCTGACAACTGTGCAGCTCATCAAAGCGCTGGGCGGCGGCTGGCAGGATTCCAAAGTTCATGCCCAAATGCAGCCGAGCGCGCCGGTCGCGAACAACAGCCATTAGCGCTCGCCATATGCGCGCGACAAATTCTTCGCCCGCCGCACTGCATCGTTCAGAACTCCGAGGCCCTTGCCGCCGTGTCGGCTTACAATCAATGACCATCACGAACTACGATTTTTGTTTCACGAACGACGGCCAGTTGCATAGAATACATCTCGTCCGTTCGCGGGAACTTCGCGTCGAATCTCTATGTCAGATGAATCCATTGCAATCGTCGGCGGCACCGGAGACCTGGGTTACGGATTGGCGTTACGCTGGGCACTCGCGGGATTCAATGTCGTAATCGGCTCGCGCGTAGCATCGCGCGCCGAAGAAGCAGCGCAGAAAATCCGCGACAACATCGGGCCGACGGCGAAAGTTCAAGGATTCGTCAACGAAGAAGCCATTCTTCAGTCCTGGATCGTCGTGATCGCCGTCCCATTTTCCGCCCAGGCCGCCACGCTGCTCTCCATTCGTGAGAAATTGCGTACGGGACAAACCGTGGTGGATTGCACCGTTCCGCTCGAAGCCACGGTAGGCGGCGCGGCGACGCGCATTTTGGGCCTCTGGGCCGGCTCTGCAGCCGAGCAGGCCAAGCGGCTTCTGCCGGACACCGTCCACGTTGCCGCGGCCTTTCAAAATGTATCTGCGCATGCGCTTCAGGAATCAAATCAACCGGTGGATTGCGACGTGTTCGTTTGTGCCGATAGCGCCGAGGTTCGCGCGTGGCTCCGGCCGTGGGTTGAGGCGATTCCGAATTGTCGCTACGTGGACGGTGGGAAACTTGAGAACTCGCGCATCGTCGAGTCGCTGACGGCTTTCTTGATTGGCGTAAATCGCCGCTACAAGGTTTTGGGATCGGGCATCCGGATTACGGGCATCGGTCCGGCGAAATGACGCAGCCGAGTTCGCGCCGGCAGGTACCGCGCCGAATCGAGCTGATCGGTTTGCGGACGCTGCCGGAAGTAAGGCCGGGCGAAGACATCGCGCGCCTCGTGTGGAACGCGGCACAGCGCGAAGGAGCCGGGATCGAGACCGGCGACGTTGTTGTCCTCGCGCAGAAGATTTTTTCGAAGGCCGAAGGGCGCATCGTCCGGTTGCAAGACGTCGCCCCTTCGGCGCTCGCGCGAACTTGGGCGCGAACGCTCAGCGCGGATCCGCGATTCGTCGAGGTTGTGTTGCGCGAGTCCCGGCGCATCATCAGAATGAGCGAGCGGGTGCTAATCGTCGAAACGCGTCACGGATTTGTTTGCGCGAATGCGGGCGTCGATCGTTCGAATGTGCGGACCAGAGGATCGGTCACGTGCCTTCCGCTCGATCCCGACGCATCGGCGCAGAAATTCGTTAAGCGGCTCAAGGCACTTTCCGGTGTGCGAGTGGCGGCGATTATTTCAGACACATTCGGACGTCCCTGGCGGTTGGGCTTGGCAAATGTCGCCATCGGCGCCGCGGGCTTTTCAGTGCTCGAAGATTTGCGCGGCGAGAAGGATGCGAGCGGCCACATGCTCAACGCGACGATTGTCGCGGTCGCTGATGAACTCGCCGCTGCGGCGGGCCTGGTGATGAAGAAAGCCGCGCAGGTTCCGGTCGTAATCATTCGAGGCGTTACATTGCCAGCGGGGCGAGGGCGCGCGCAAGAGTTGATTCGTCCGCCGAGCGAAGATATGTTTCGATAGAAGATTCTTTCGGCTTTCAGGTCAGATCGGTATTCAGTCCCAAGCGCCTCGGACAAAGTCCAATGGGAACGATCATCGGCACGCCAAACACGAAGTCTTCCGAGGTCCAGCTGGATCAACGTACGATTGACCGGGCGCTAGCGCTCGGCGAATCAGGCGGGCTTCTCACCCGCGAAGATGCGGTTCTATTGATCGAACACGCGCAGACCGCCGCGCTCCTCGAAGCAGCATCCTCTCTGCGGAATCGCGTCAAGGGACGCACGATCAGTTACTCCCGCAAGGCGTTCATTCCTCTCACGACGTTCTGCCGCGACCGTTGCGGCTATTGCACGTTCCGTCGCGATCCCGGCGAGCCGGGTGGGCGCTATATGACGCCCGAAGACGTGATCGCCGCTGCCGAAGCCGCACGGCGTGCCGGATGCCATGAATTGCTTTTCAGCCTCGGCGATCAGCCCGAGGTTGCGTTCCCCGAAGCGCGCGAATTTCTCCGCGCTCAAGGCTTCGAGCGGACCCTCGAATATCTCGCGGCGATGACGCGGCTCGCGCTCGAAAAAACCGGTCTGCTGCCGCATTCAAATCCCGGTTTGATGAGCGCCGCCGATCTCGCCGAACTCAAGACGTCGAATGCAAGCCTCGGCCTGATGCTCGAAAATTCAAGCCCGCGGCTAATGGGTCGCGGTCAGGCACATTGGCAAGCGCCCGACAAAGCGCCGCGCAAGCGCCTCCGCACCATCGCAGACGCGGGCCGCCTGAAAATTCCGTTTACGACGGGCATCTTGATTGGCATCGGCGAAACGCGGGAAGAGCGCGTGGATTCCTTGCTTGCTATCCGCGAGCTTCATGCGCGCCACGGCCACATCCAGGAAGTCATCGTTCAGAATTTTCGCGCCAAACCCGCGACGCCGATGGCCGCGAATTCCGAACCTGACTTGGATGAAATGCTGCGCACTGTGGCCTTAACGAGGCTCGTGCTGGGCGGCGACATGAATCTCCAAGCGCCGCCAAATTTGAGCGCTCACGATTATCCGCGGCTTCTCGAGGCTGGTATCAACGATTGGGGCGGCATCTCTCCCGTAACGCCCGATTTCATCAATCCCGAGGCAGCGTGGCCGCACATTGCCACGCTCGGCGAGCGAACCGCCGACGCCGGATTTCATTTGCGTGCGCGCCTCGCTATTTATCCTGAATTCATCGAGCGCGATGGCTTTCTGCACGATGCCGTCCGGCCATACGTTTCGTCACTCGCTGCTGCCGATGGTTTTGCAAAGACTGGAGACTAGATGGCCGTCGTCAATTCGGTAACTCCCGCAGCACGCGAATCTCTCAATGACGCCCTAACTGCGGCGCGCCCAGCCGTGCGCGGTGCACTCGAGTCAGCGCTCGAGGGCAGGAAACTCGATTTCGACCAATGCCGGCTGCTTGCTCACGCTGATGCCGCCGATCTAATCGCGGTGATTCGTACTGCCGACGAACTTCGCCGGAAGCAAGTCGGCGACGTCATTACCTACGTCGTCAATCGAAACATCAATTTCACGAACGTGTGCATGGTCGGCTGCGCGTTCTGCGGCTTCGGGCGCGGCCCAAATGCGAGCGACGCCTATTTTCTCTCCATCGAAGAGATTGTCGCAAAGGCAAAGGAGGCGTGGGAAGCCGCTGCCACGGAAGTTTGCATTCAAGGCGGTCTTCCGAAGGATTTCAATGGCTTCTTTTATCGCGACATCCTTCGAGGCATTCGCTCCGCGCTTCCAGAAATGCATATTCACGCTTTCTCGCCGATGGAGATTGCCTATGGCGTCGAAAAGACGGGTATGCCACTCCGTGAATATCTTTTGATGCTGAAAGACGCGGGACTGAACACCATTCCGGGCACAGCGGCAGAAGTCCTCGACGATGACATCCGCGCCGCCTTAAGCCCGAACAAGCTGAAAGTGAAGCATTGGGTCGAGATCGTGCGCGCCGCGCATTCCGTCGGAATACGCAGCACGTCAACTTTGATGTATGGACACGTCGAAACGCCGGAGCACTGGGTGCGGCACATGCTGCTGCTTCGCGACATTCAAGAAGAAACCGGGGGCTTCACCGAATTCGTTCCGCTCGGATTCATCCACGAGAAAACTCGACTGTATCGCAAGGATGGTTCGCGGCCCGGATTCACTCAGCGTGAGAATCTCGTGGTTCATGCGCTGGCGCGCATTCTTTTCAACGGTCTGATTCCTAACGTGCAAGTATCCTGGGTAAAGATGGGCTTCGATGAGTCACTGGCGTGTCTCGAAGCAGGAGCCAACGATTTCAGCGGCACGCTGATGGAAGAACACATCTCCCAATCAGCTGGCGCAATGCACGGCGAATACGTCTCGCCCGCCGAATTCCGCGCGCAAATCCGGAGAATCGGCCGCGTGCCAGCCGAACGCACGACGACCTATCAACTGCGCCGCGTGTTTTCCGCCGAATCTTCGGAAGCCGATGAAGCGATGCCCGTGCGCGCGACTCGACTGAAAGTCGTGGATCAGCCGGGTCACTACACAGGATCTGGCTACTAATGGGAATTGCCGCACTAGCTGGTGGAGTGGGCGCGTCGAAGCTGTTGTTTGGTCTCGCGCGCGCCATGCCGCCGGGCGAACTGACGATCGTCGTTAACACCGGCGACGACATCGAGATGCATGGCCTGACAATTTGTCCCGATCTCGACATCGTCACGTACACCCTCGCCGGCGTCGTGAATCCAGCTACCGGTTGGGGAATTGACGGAGACACGTTTGCGGCGCGTGACTATCTGGGCCGCTACGGACGTGAGACCTGGTTTAATTTGGGCGATCGCGATCTCGCGACGCACATCCACCGCACAGACATGCTGCACCGCGGCAAAACTCTTTCCGAATGCGCCGAATCGATTCGCCGCGCCCTCGGAGTCAAAGCGAAGATTTTGCCGATGAGCGATGAGCCGGTGCGCACACAAATTGAAACCGAAAACGGCTTGCTGCCATTTCAACATTACCTCGTGAAACATCGCGCGGCTCCGAGAGTGACGAAGATTCATTTTCATGGAGCTGAGTCTGCGGAACCCGCTCCCGGAGTATTGGAAGCCATCGCCGCAGCGGATGGAATCGTGATCTGTCCGAGTAACCCGCTCATCAGTATCCGACCGATTCTCGCGGTGACCGGAATCCGCGATGCGATTGCGGCGAGACGCGCGGATGTCGTTGCGATCAGCCCAATTGTTGGCGGAGCGTCGCTGAAAGGCCCGTCGGATAAGATGATGGCGGAATTGGGACTAGAGGTTTCTGCGCTGGGAGTGGCCCGGATGTATCGCGACATTGTTGGACGTATCATCATCGACGGAGCTGACGCAGCGTTGCAGACCTCGATCGAGGAATTGGGCGTCGCGGGATCGGTCACCGGCACAGTGATGCGCACGGGCGAAGACAAGGTTCGGCTCGCTGCGTACACGCTGACTCAGTTCAAGAAAAAAGCGAGCAGTGCGCCTGCTTGAGTGAAGGATTGGGGATTATTCAGCGACGCTCGTGAAGCATACACGCGCCAAAAATCCTGGAGCGGCATGAAAGCACTTTTGATCCCGGTGAAAGATTTGCGCAACGCGAAGCAACGGCTCGCGCCCTGGCTCTCGCAGAGCGACCGCACTGAGCTTGCGGCGGCGATGTTCGATGATTTCTGCGCCGCCGTGGTTCGTTCGAGCGGGATGGATCGCATTTTCCTGATTAGCAATTACGATCCTGCGATCGAGCGGGCGCAGAAATTCGGCTGGGAAGTGATTCGCGAAACAGAGCAGCTCTCGGAGAGCGCGTCGGTGGATGCGGCGTCAAGAATTTGCGCCGAGGGCGGAGTGACTTTGCTCGCACGCGTGCCGATTGATTTGCCGCTCGTAACCTCGGAAGACATAGCTTTGATTTTCTCAATGATTCGGCCCGCACCGTCGGCGGTGATCGTGCCCTCGAGAAGCGGAACTGGAACGAATACGCTACTGCGCACACCACCAACGCTTTTTCCGTCACATTTCGGGCCGAACAGCTTTTCGAGGCATCTGGCCGAAGCGAAAAACTCCAGCGCTGAATGCGTTGTACTGAGAAATGAACGGCTTGAACTCGACGTGGATGACTGGGACGATTTGCAGGCGCTTGCCGCGAGGACGGATGTTCCCGATGAGACGAGGCGCTGGCTCGAGCGCGCGGGATTTGGCAACGCGGCACGGTCCGCTGGCGCAGGAGCCGCGATCTACAAAACGATTCCGCCTGCTGGTGAGGCGTGTGAAAAATAAAATTTATCCATCGGCGGATGCCGCCGTTGCCGACGTGGCGGACGGCACGAGCGTGATGTTTGGCGGATTTGGCGGCGCAGGCTTTCCGCACGAATTGATTCGAGCCGTGGGCCGCAAGGGCTCCCGCAATCTTTTCGCCATCAGCAATAACTGCGGAACGGGCGAATCCGAACTGGGCGTGCTCTTCAAGAACAAGCAGATCCAGCGGGTGATCGCGGCTTTTCCCGGGCCGCAGTCGATTTATTTTCAGCAGCAGGTGGAAACGGGCGAAGTGGAATTTGAGTTGGTCCCGCAGGGAATTTTGTGCGAACGGATGCGCGCTGCCGGTGCCGGCATTCCCGCCTTTTACTCGCCCGTAGGCGTCGGAACGGAAGTAGCGCATGGCAAGGAGGAGCGCGTCGTCGATGGCCGGCGGTGCATTCTTGAATCCGCGCTGTTAGCCGACTACGCGTTCATTCGCGCGCACCGCGCAGACCCGCTCGGAAATCTCACGTACAGAAAGGCCGCCCGAAATTTCAATCCAGTGATGGCGACGGCCGCGAAAATCACGGTCGTCGAGGTGCAGGAAATTGTCCCGGTGGGCTCGCTTGATCCAGAAGCCATCGTCACGCCGTCGGTATTTGTAGATCGAATCGTGGAAGTGGGAAAAAGCCGTGGCAATTAAGAACAAGCTCTCGCGGGAGCAAATCGCCGAGCGCGCTGCTCTCGAGTTGCCGGACGGCGCGTACGTGAATCTCGGCTGGGGCATTCCGAACCTGATCGCGGCTTATGTGCCGAAGGGCGTCGACATCATTTTTCACAGCGAGAACGGCATTCTCGGCATGGGCCCGCGGGCAAAAGAGGGCGAAGAGGATTACGACATTGTGGACGCGATGAAAGCGCCGGTAACGATTCTTCCAGGCGCGGCATTTTTTTCGCAAGTGGACGCACACATGATGACGCGCGGCGGCCATTTGGACGTGTCTGTTCTCGGCGGACTGCAAGTCTCCGAGCGCGGCGATCTCGCAAACTGGAAGGTGCCCGGCGCGAATACATCAGGCGGAATCGGCGGAGCGATGGACATCGCTGTCGGTTCGCGCCATCTGATCGTGACGATGGAGCACGTCAACAAATTTGGCGAAACCAAAATCGTGAAAACGTGCACGTATCCGCTGACGGCGCTCGAATGCGTGAAGACAATCGTTACGGATTTGGCCGTGATTGACGTGTTGCCCGAAGGATTGCGCCTGCGAGAAGTTGCGCCTGGCGTGACGCCTGAGGACATCCAAAGTGTGACCGAGCCTCGCTTGATCCTGCCCCAAAGTATTCCGGAAATGCCGATTCGCTTCCGCAAACTCGCGCGCAATTCCTAATCTCTTGATTTAGATTCGAGGGTCAGCTTGTATCTAGGGTCATCTCGATCCGAGCGTCAGTTTGATTCGAGCGCGGTCCGCACCTTAGTGGCCAGGGCGCTGAGCTCGAAAGGTTTTTGCAAGTAGTGAGCGCCTTCGCCGCTCTGGATGTGCGTGGACGCATTGAACTCGAGATACCCGGACATGTAGATGACTTTGACTTCGGGCCTCAACGCCGTCATCGCGCGCACGAGCTCGTGACCCCCCATTTTCGGCATCATCGTGTCCGTCAGCAGAAGATGAATCGGGCCGGAGTGTCGCGCCGCAATGTCTTTCGCTTCCTCGCCATCGCCAGCTGCCAAAACCGTGTAACCACATCGCTGTAGATATTCAGTGGCGAGTTCACGGATTCCCATCTCATCATCGACCACAAGAATCGTCTCTGCGCCGTGTTGCGGCTTTGCGGCCTTTTCAGGAGCCGCATGAATTGTTGCCAGAGCTTCCACTGGCGGCAGGTAAACAGTAAACGTCGTTCCACGCCCCGGCGTGCTTTCGACGGCGATGAATCCTTCGCTCTGTTTCACGATCCCATAGACCGTCGCCAATCCCAGGCCCGTGCCGCGGCCCTTCGCCTTCGTCGTAAAGAAAGGTTCGAAGATTCGCGCTTGAGTCTCCGCGTCCATTCCCCCTCCCGTGTCGTTCACAACGAGCGCGACGTAGGGACCGGGTGCGGTGACGGGTAATCTCTGCGGATTGCCTGGCTCAAGCGTTGTGTTCTGAGTGCGAACCGTAAGCGTGCCGCCTTTGGGCATCGCATCCCGCGCATTCACGGCGAGATTCAGCAAAACCTGCTCGATCTGTACGGCATCAGCCCGAACGCGCGCGAGAGACGGCTCGAGCTCGATTATGAGATGAATGTTTGAGCTTATAAGGCGCGGCAACATCGTGCCCATGTCGGTGACGACGGCATTCAAATCGAGAACTTCGGGCTGCAGAATTTGCATGCGGCTGAATGCGAGAAGCTGTTTCGTCAGAGCCGCGGCACGATCCGCCGCCTTCTGAATTTGCGCCACATTTTCGAGCGGCTTCTCCGCGGCGTGATTGAGCAGCAAATCCGTGTGGCCCCGCACGACCATCAGAATGTTATTGAAATCATGCGCGATGCCGCCTGCAAGCTGGCCGATTGCTTCCATCTTCTGCGACTGCCGCAACTGCGCTTCGAGTTGTCGTTTCTCTGTGATGTCCAGCATCACGCCCTGTATGGATCGAGCCCCGGTGGCACTGTCGCAAACCACTCTTCCGAGATCAGTGAACCACCGGTACGAGCCATCGCGCGCCTTGAGGCGGTATTCGGCAGCGAGGGGCTGCTCCGTTGTCCGGCAGGTCTCTTCCTGTTCGATCGCTTTCGCGGCATCGTCGGGATGCAGGCGCGAATACCAGAAGCTGGGATCGGCCATCCATTCCGTGCGCGTGAAGCCGAGAATCGCTTCAATCTGTGGGCTGACGTAATGCCACGGTCCGTCCTGTCCAAAATCGGCCATGTAGGTGATTGCAGGAAGCTGCTCGACGAGCAATCTGAACTTGGTTTCGGCCTGCAGTAAATCTCTCTCTGCGCGCTTGCGTTCGGTGAGGTCATGGATGATGACCTGTGCGCCACGCCCGTCGCCAAATTTGAAGGTGCTGGCGGCGACTTCCACGTCCACCGTCTTTCCGTCCAGACGAAGGTATTTTTCTTCAAGGAAGGGAACAGTCTGTCCGGTTTCGAGTGCCTGTGCCATCCGGCTTTTTACCACTTCGTGGTACGACGGGTGAATAACATCGAAAACGCGCTTGCCGATAAGCTGTTCTGCTGATGACGCACCGAGAAGCTTCATACAAGCTGAGTTGACGAAAACGATCTTGCCCTCGTGCTGGATGAGGATCGAATCCGGCGAAAGCTCGACGAGGCGCCGGTAACGCTCTTCGCTCTGTCGCACCTCAGCTTCCGCGCGTTTGCGATTCGAAATATCGCGGTAGATGCAATAAACCGCGACTTGCCCGCCCTCGATAGTCACGGGAGCAACAAGGAGAGACACATCGAGACGTGTGCCGTTCTTCCGGCGCCGAACCGTTTCGACGTTGGCGTTCACGCCGCGCTCGGCTTCCTGGTCGAGCCATTTACCTTCGCCCCGCTTGTCCTGCGGCACGATCAGCCCGTCAAGGTCCTTCCCGACCGCTTCATCCGTCGCGTACCCGAAGAAGCGCGTAAACTCCCGATTCACCTGCTGCACGATATTCTTAGTGTCCACGATCGCAATCGCTTCGGGAGCGGATTCGAAGAGTTGCTCGAGATACGCCTTTTGAATCGTCAAACTGCGTTCGGCATGCTTCCGGCTGGTAATATCCAGGACGACGATGGTGACTCCGCGGACTTCGCTCGAGGCGACGCGCAACGGAAAGTAGCTAATAAGCCAGTCTCGCGCTTCGCTTGGATGCGCAGGCGTGGCGCCTTGCATTTCGCGATTTAGCACCGGCTCGCCTTTCACCAGGACTAAGCGCACCAGCGATTCCATTTGCAGCGCCATACCGGGAATCATTTCCGCAAGCGTCTTGCCGATATGATCCGCCGCGGGCCGGCCGTTGAACTGGGCAAGTTGGTCGTTTACGCGCCGGTACCGCATCTCGCCATCCACAAATGCGAGCCCAATGGGAGCGGTGCGGTAGAGTAAATCCAACTCGGCGAATTGCTCGATCGATCGGCGTTGGCTATCGAAAAGCGCCTGCTCCGAACTCGAATACTCTTCGAGCAAAAGGGAGATCATTCCAATCACGATTCCCAGGGTCCAACCGAGGTCGAGCGAAAACGAGATTTGCGGAAGAAATTCTACCAGCGTCAATACGCCCGGGAGCCGGTAGTGTCCTGACAGCAGTCCGTTGGCACCGCTCACCGCATACAAAACTTGTGTGACGCCGAATAGAAGAAAAAATAACGAGGCAACTAGACTGTTCTTCCTCGAGATTCTGAAAGTTCGACGCAATAAGACCACGCCGCAATACAAGAACACGCCGCCGAGGACGAGTTGCCGCGGCGCAGTGCGAATCGCATAACTGAGGGCGGGATTCTCTTTGTGAAAACTCGCGGCTGCGAAACAGATGATCGCCAGCGCGGCCGCGGCCAGGGTGCAATCAATTATGCGCGTGCGCAACGCCTGCCCGGGTTTCTCGAGGCTCCAAAGTCCACCGAGTAGAAACGGGAACATCATGTAGCCGAAAACTTGCGACAGAAGAATGAGAAATGCTTTCGGCAGAGTCCATGCGGGCCCGATCAGAAGTATCGGAATTCCAGTGGCAAGATAGCCGAGATATGCGGCCCACGCCCACGTCCACCAGCGCAGAAATTCCTGGCGCCGAAGGAAGTGATAGAGGGAAGCGAAGAGCATCACTACGAAGAGCGTGGCGATGCATTCTAACCCAATGAACTGAACCACATCGGAACCGTGTGCCAAATGCGACCTCAGTTGTTCCCAAAATGCCGCGAGGCCGGCCAGGACGGATACAAAACGCAAGCGAATGCAATCGCACGACTGGAGAGAATCGCCCTTAGTACTAGAACCTGCCTCTACGGTTGAGTTTGTGCCTGGGCTGCTATTGCGGTCAAGCGCCGGCGTGAATGTGCGTAACTAGCTCACTAACAGGGGCTTCAGGGGCTCAGCAGATTCGCGGAGGTAACTGCGCTAACCTACGCCAGCGGCGCGGCCAATGAGTTCAACGGGCTGCGTGTTCGTGACGAGAATGTGCGCTTGCTCGAAGGCTGACTTCACGCGGCGCCGCAGCTCTCGCGCGACATCGTCGGCGCGAAGCGCTGCGCTGCGCAATTGAATTCGGAGTGCTGTTCCATCCAGGTTCAGCGATTCGATGCCGAGGACCCGCGGCCCGTCAATCAGCGCGGCCGACCAGTCAGCGTCGCTCCGAAAATCTCCGCAAACCTTTTCCAATAAAGCCAGCGCGCGCCCTACAGTTTCGCCGGATGGGACGGTGACGTCCACATACGTCTGCGACCAATCACGGCTCAAATTCGCAATCGAGCCAATTATTCCGTTCGGGATGCTAATCACTGCGCCCCGATCATTGCGCATCACCGTGCGTCGCAGAGTTACGTGCTCGACTCGGCCGGTCTCGTTGTTCGCGCGAATGACATCGCCGACGCCGTATTGATCCTCAAAAATGATGAAAAAACCGTTAATCAAATCCTTCACAAGATATTGCCCGCCAAAGCCGATGGCCAAGCTCGCAAGGCCCGCCGCTGCGGCCACTGGGGTGACGTTGAATCCGAATTCAGGGAGCGCGGCGAGAAGGCCAACGATGATGACGATTCCGAAGCCGACGCTATAGAGCACGCCGGCCATCGTGCGCGTCTGCTGTTCGCGCACCTGTGCCACGCGCGATTGATTTTTCGCGCGCTCGACCAGGCGAGCTGTAGCCGCGCGCAAAAGCCGCACAGCGAGGATGACGATGACGACTATTACAAGGAGGCGAAAGCCGTGAATGCCGGCGGTCTCGAGCCACTGTGCGACGGGTTCTGTCATCGAAGAATTCGCCGGGATTATACCATTCGCTTGCGACAGCGCCGACGGTGGAATTGACGCTCGACGTGAAAGGTAGCTGAATGCAGCCGTGCCGCTAGGCGTCGAGCGCGCCAGATGCGCCGGCAGGAAGTTCGATCGAATACTTCGTCCGGGCTTTTTCCGCATGGAGTTCGAGCGCGAGCTGAATCAGCCGGTCGATCAACTCTTTGTAAGAGATTCCAGAGGCTTCCCACATCTTTGGATACATGCTNNATCGATGTGAACCCGGGGATAGTGTTTAGTTCGTTGATAAAAATACGGGATGTTTTCTTATCAACGAAAAAATCCGCTCGTGCCATTCCGGTTCCGTCAATCGCGCAAAACGCGCGAATCGCATGCTCCTGAATTTTCTTCGCCTGCGCGCGCGTCAATTTTGCAGGGATCTCGAGGCGCGTGCCTTCTTCGAGGTACTTCGCGGTGTAATCGTAATACTCGCGATGCGGAATAATTTCGCCGGGAATGGAAGCCTTCGGATCGTCATTCCCGAGAACGCTGACTTCGATCTCGCGCGCGTTGACGGCTTTCTCGACGATAATTTTCAGCGCGAATTCCGCCGCGAGATTCAGCGCTGCCGGCAATTCCTTGGCCTTTGCAACTCGAGTCATACCAACCGACGATCCGAGCGTCGCAGGCTTCACGAATAGTGGATACCAGAGCGCTTTCTGGATTTTGGCGAGCGTTCGTTTCGGCTCGCGCTCCCATTCTTTGCGGCTTACAGCAACGAAGGGCACGATCGGCAGTCCGGCATACTCGAAGAGTCGCTTTTGCACATCCTTGTCCATGCCGACGGAAGACGCGAGCACTCCCGCGCCAACATACGGCAAGCCCGCAAGCTCAAGCAGGCCTTGAACCGTGCCGTCTTCACCAAACGTGCCGTGCAACACGGGAAACATGACGTCCACGTGAATGCCTTGACTGTCTTGACGCGAGCCCGCCGGCTCGACCGGCAAAAGCGAAGCGGCGCTCGGATCTGCCGGCAACACCACGCGCTCCCCGCTCTTCAAAACTTCCGGCAAGGGCTTCTGCGCTCCGGCGCCCACAAGCCACCGGCCCTCTTTCGTGATGCCGATCGGCACAGCTTCATATTTTTCAGGATCGAGCGCGCGTATCACCGATGCGGCCGAGGCTAGTGAAACTTCGTGTTCGCCCGAGCGCCCGCCGAAGAGAATTCCAACGCGCAATTTTGCCTTGCCGCTCATTCCAGCAGGAAGCTCCGAAGATTCCGCGTCGCGATCACTGTAGAAAATTACAGAATTTTCTTTCCCAATCCCGAGAGTAGAAGCTCCACACCCAGAAGCGCCGTTTTATTGAGCATGTCAATCACCGGATTGATTTCAACGAGCTCGAAACAAATAGCCGCGCGGCTATCCGCGATCATCTCGAGCGCGAGATGCGCTTCGCGATAGGTCGCGCCGCCACGCACCGGCGTTCCGACTCCAGGCGCATCGGTAGGGTCTACAAAGTCCATGTCCAGGCTAACTGCGACTCCCGCCGTGTCGTCCCCAGCGAATTTCAACGCTTCGGACATCACTTCGCGCATGCCGCGCTCGTCAATATCGCGCANNTCGCGCATGGTGAAGACGTGAACCCCCGTCTCCTTGATCAGCTTGCGTTCTTTTGCATCAAGATCCCGGATGCCAACCAGCGCGACGTTTCTCGGCTCGACCATCGGCCTCGCCCCGGAGAGCTCAGTCAATTCGGGGGGGCCGTAGCCCATGATGGCGGCGAGGGGCATTCCGTGGACGTTGCCCGTAGGCGAACTGTCCGGCGTATTCATGTCTCCGTGGGCATCAAGCCAAATGACGCCGATGGATTTGGATTTTTTCTTGAAATGCGAAGCTGCGCCCGCAACAGTCCCGGCCGCGATCGAATGGTCTCCCCCGAGGACGAGCGGAATCTGATCTTNNGATCATCTCGGCGAGGCCCTTGCAAGTCGCTACAATTTCCGCGAGGTATTTCGCGTTTTTCTCGCCGTAATGCTGTTCTTCAGCCTGAATTACGGGAACGTTGCCGATATCTTCCACCTGCCGGCCAAGATGCTTTAGCCGCGTTTGCAGCCCCGCGACGCGCAGTGCGGACGGGCCCATATCCACGCCTCGGCGGC
>PMAA01000162.1:0-27891 GCA_003152355.1 Acidobacteriota bacterium
GGCGGGATGGGCGAAGTCTATCGCGCCTACGACCAGCAGCTCGATCGCTACGTCGCGCTGAAGGTTCTTCCTCCCGGATTTCTCGCCGACGAAGCCGCGCGAAAGCGATTCCGCACCGAAGCTCTCGCGCTCGCGAAACTGAATCACCCGAACATCGAGACGGTCTACGAGTTTGGCACGCAGGACGGCGTGGACTTCCTGGCAATGGAATTAATCACCGGGAAATCGTTGAGCGAAAAGGTGAAAGATGGATCGCTTACGCAGGCGGAAATCGTGCGCCTGGGGATGCAGCTCGCCGATGGCCTCACTGCGGCGCACGCGCAGGGCGTCATCCACCGCGACCTGAAACCCGATAACCTGATGGTAACACCGGACGGACGGCTGAAAATTCTGGATTTCGGCCTCGCCAAACTGATCCATCCTGAGATCGACACGGACCTTACGCGTAGCATCGCCGAACACGGCGTTGTCTCGGGGACTTTGCCGTACATGTCACCGGAACAATTACGCGGAATGCCAGTTGACGTTCGTTGCGATATTTACTCAGCTGGCGTCGTCCTGTATGAAATGGCGACGGGCCACAGGCCATTCCCGCAATCACAGAGCGCCGAACTGATAGGCGCGATATTGCATCAGGCGCCCGCAAAACCAAGCTTGCTCAATCCGCACATTAACGCGGGAGTCGAAAACGTAATTCTGAAAACTCTCGAGAAGGAAGCGTCACAGCGATATCACTCTGCCGGGGAACTGCGCGTCGCGCTCGAGGGATCTTCATTGGCAGCTCCAGCAGCGGCCTCTTCTTCCTTACTCGAGCAAACTGCTGCGCCCGCTCCGAGCCGCTGGCCCTGGGTTGAGATTCTCGCGGTGGTGGCACTGGCGGTCCTTGCCGCGGTCGGATCGTATTACTACACGCACCGAGGCCACCCGCTCCAAGAAACCGATACGATCGTTCTCGCTGATTTCACAAACTCGACGGGCGATTCTGTATTCGACGGGACGCTGCGCCAGGGGTTGTCGGTGCAGCTCGCACAATCACCTTTCCTGAGCGTCGTCTCCGGTGATCGAGTCGAGCAAACCCTTGGCCTCATGGGCCGTCCATCGAATACGCAGCTCACTCCCGAAATCGCACGAGAGGTTTGCCAGCGCACGGACAGCGCCGCAATGGTGAATGGTTCGATCTCAAGCCTGGGCAATGCCTACGTGGTGGGACTGACGGCGGAGAATTGCCGAGATGGAGTTTCCCTTGCGGAAGAGCAAGTCCAGGCGACTCGAAAGGAAGATGTGTTGAAGGCGCTTGGCAAAGCGTCCACGAACCTTCGGCGGAAGCTCGGCGAATCGCTTGCATCCATCGAAAAATTCGACAAGCCCTTGCCTGAGGCGACCACTTCGTCACTCGAAGCATTGCAGGCTTATGCGCTCGGTGGCGAAAAATTCGATCAAGGCGAGGATCTCGCGGCGGTTGGGTACTACAAGCGCGCCATAGCGATCGATCCCGAATTCGCCAGCGCGTATGCCTCGCTAGGTACCGCGTACGCCAACATGCGCCAGGATGACGTCGCCTTGGGTTACTTCAAACAAGCGCTGATCCACAAGGAGCACGCCAGCAGCCGCGAACAGATGCGGATTGACGCCGAATACTACTCCATCGGCGACGACGTCGAGAACACGATTCAGGCCTGGGAGATTTACAAGCGAACCTACCCGAGAGATCGATCGCCGTACGTGGATCTCGCCAACTTGTATCTCCAGCTCGGCGGGTTCGAGCAGTCGCTGCAGAATGCTCTCGTTGCCGTTAGGCTCGATCCGGACGAATACGTTGGGTACAGCAGCGGCGCTTACGCGTACATGGGACTAAACAAGCTAAGAAATGCCGGCGACCTGCTCGCGCGCGCCGTGCAGAGGAAGATTGGTGGCACGCGCATCCACTACGATCTGGGGCTCCTGGCTTTGGCGGAGGGGGACCTCGCCGCGGTCGAGCGCGAAGACAACCTTGCAAAAGCGAGTCCGGAATTTGAGTATTTTGTGCTCCCACGCGACGCCGAGCTCGCGGCATCGCAGGGAGAAATGCGGCGTTCGCGCGCCATTTATAAGCGGGGAGTCGCGATGGCGCAGCGGCTTGGGTTCACGGAATCCGCGTCGCGCAATCGCGTGGAAATTGCCTGGGCGGAGGCGCAACTCGAACTCTGTCCCGACGCGCTACGCGATGTTGAGGCTGCGCTCAAGCCGGCGGATATGCCGGAGGTGATGCTCAAGGGGGCAGACGTTTACGCGCGATGCGGTGACGAGCGCGATGCGGCAAAGCTGGTGGCCGCCGGTACCGCGATGCGGCCAAATGATACGCTTCTGCAATTTGTTGAAGCGCCGGTCATTCGCGCCGTTCTGGAAATAAATCAGGGCCATGCAAGCCGGGCGATCGAACTCCTGGCGGGCGCCGCACGGTACGATCGCAGCGAGTCCGAATCGCGCTACACCCGCGGCTGCGCTTATCTGCTGGCCGGCCAAAACGATCAAGCAGCCGCTGAGTTCCACGGTGTTGTGAACGTGAAGAATTATTGGCCGCCGGATCTCATCGTTCCGCTGGCAGAGCTTGGGCTGGCACGAGCGTACTCACGTCTCCACGAAGATGAGAAGGCGCGCACCGCGCTGCAGCAATTTCAAGCGAGGTGGAAAAATCCCGACCCCGATGTGCCCATCGTGCACGAAGTGAAAATGGAATTCGCGAAACTGCAATGACACGGCGCGCGCTTGCGACGCGATTCTCGCGAATGTTATGCTGTGCGTGCTTGGTGATTGAGCGGGAGTGGTTCAGTGGCAGAACGCGAGCTTCCCAAGCTTGAGATGAGGGTTCGATTCCCTTCTCCCGCTCCAGATTCCAAGCTCAGTGCTCGAATGGTCAGAGCTTTGATGTTTGCCGTGTCCCGCAGCAGTCGTTAGGGAGCCGGACGTGCTGGAGTCCCAGTCTATGGCGGAACTTCGCATCGGCACTTCGGCGTTCACTGCGGCGGGTTGGGAAGGCTCTTTCTATCCTGCTGGAATGAAACCGCGGGATTTTCTCACCTTCTACGCCACGAGATTCAACACCGTCGAAATTGATTCGACGTTCTATCGCTGTCCGTCGCGTGGCAGCGTCGAGGGTTGGGCGAATAAGACACCCGACGGTTTTCTAATCGCCGCGAAAATTCCACAAACCATTACGCATGAAAAGGCGCTTGTGGACTGTGACGACGATTGTGCGAACTTCTTCGACACGATGGCCCTGTTGGGCAACAAGTTGGGTCCGATTCTTCTTCAATTTCCTTACTTCGGCAAAGAAGCGTTCAAGACCGGAGACGAATTCCTAGCTCGCCTTAAGCCATTTCTCGCGAAACTCCCGAATGGCTATCGCTTCGCATTGGAGATTCGAAACAAATACTGGCTCGACGAGCGATTCGCGGATACGCTTCGCGAGCACAATGTAGCGTTGGCGCTGCAAGACCAATCATGGATGCCGTTGCCTCATCAAATGAAGTTCGACTTCATCACCGCGGATTTTACGTACGTACGGTTGCTCGGGGATCGAAAAGAAATCGAGAAGCAGACAAAAATTTGGGACAAGGTGATCGTGGATCGCTCGAAAGAGTTGAGAAGCTGGGTTGATGTTTGCCAGCAATCAATCAAGCGCGCAGTCTCAACCTTCGTGTATGCGAACAATCATTATGCCGGTCACTCCCCGGCGACGGTCGCGCAATTCTTAAAGCTGTGGAACGAATAGAACGCGACACTTGGAGCTTAAGCCTGAGTCTCTCGTTGCCACCGAATATCTACGTGGTCTCCCTGCATAAAGAACTTGTCGTATTTCCAGATGTTCTCGACGGAAGTCGGCGTAGGGGATGCGGACACTTCAAAACCATCGGGCGGTTTCACTTCAATTGTCATATTTATTGCCGGCCGTCCAAGGTGAACGGCAGCCCGAAAAACGGAGCTAAAGTGCCGCCGTTCCAACGACTAGTGTAATGTTCCCAGGCTTGAGATGAGGGTTCGATTCCCTTCTCCCGTTCCAGAATCTGAATAGTTCACGTCGCGCTTTCGTCTCTCAATTTTTCATTTCAAGCCATACACGCTACGAAGGCAAAAAGTCTCGTGCTATCTGGCTGCAGCAGCCCCGAACGAGAGTTGCTGCATCAGGCCTAGCTGATCCCAATTGTCCCAGCCACGAATGATCTTACCGTTCTCTATCTGCGCGACTGAGATGCCGGTGATCTGAACTTTTTTGTTCGTCGCCGGCATACCGAGTTGATCGCCGGTATGAGTCATTACGGCGGACCAGCGGAGAGTAACTTTGTCGTCCGCGCCGAACACGTCTTCGATCGTAATTTTTATGTCTGGAAACGCGCCGCGAAGGCGATTGACGAGCGCCACGAACTCGGCAGGCCCGTGGATTTCGACGCCCGGCCGGTCTTGTCCGATGCCAATCGCATTTTCAGACATCAGATCGTAAACGGTCTGAATACGGCCCTCGTTCCACACTTCCTTGAACCATCGTCGCATCAGAGCAATATTTTCTTCTACGGACATAGTGTGACGTTCCTTTCGAGGCCGTCAGGACGAACAGCGATCTGCGTTCTAACTTCTCGGCTGGCCGATAACCTACACCCACCCTCGGTCGTATGCAATGCCCCAACCTGGTCTTCAAGGAGAGCGTTTCCGGCAGCTGCGACAAGATTTGGAAGTTAAAAGTTCACGCACTACTGCGGCAATTGGAAGCGCAATTGTCGTGAACGTGAGTGGATCCCTGGAAAAGATGACGCGCGCGATTAGGGTGAAACCGCAACCTCCCGGTTTATCCGCCGCTGTTGCGTGTCGCGGGTAACTTCGAGGTCGAAATTCGATTGGAGGTTCATCCAGAATTCCGCCGAAGTGTTAAAGAAGCGGGCGAGCCTAAGCGCCATCTCACTGGAAACGGCGCGCTTTTCCCTCACAATTTCATACACTGTGGGTGCGCCCACATGCAAAGCGAGAGCGAGTCTATTGGGATTCAGTCCGCGGGGAGCCATAAATTCCTCGCGCAAAATCTCGCCTGGATGCACCGGCTTTAGTTTCGCCATGTTCTTTCTCCCTAATGGTAGTCAACGATTTCGACGTGATAAGCGTCTCCGTCTTGCCAGACGAAGCAAACGCGCCATTGATCGTTGATGCGAATACTGTGTTCGCCCTCGCGGTCACCGCGTAGCTTTTCCAGATTATTCCCGGGCGCCGCGGTTAAGTCACGTAAGTCTTTAGCCGCATTCAGCATCGCTAATTTTCTTAGCGCTCCTCTTTCGAAGGCTTCGAACTGTCTGACACGTTCGCGCGCCCACAGCCGTTCCGTGCTGGCGGAGGCGAAAGATTTGATCACAACCCAATACTATAACGCGTCGCATTAAATGTAAAACGTTAGGCGAGATATCGAAGAGGAATGCAGATTCCTCGGTCGGCGCTCATTGGGTCTAGCCGCGGAATAGCAACGGATTGATGGAAGACGAGCGATACGGCTGGAGGTTCGGAGCGGAGTTGCGCGGTAAGACGGCCGAAAAGACGAGGGCAGGATGCCCGCGCTACGATCAAGCTAACGCTTTGGGGATTGCTTCTTTCCAGCGGCCTTGGGCGCGGAGGATCAATTCGACCACTTCTCGGGCGGCGCCGTTGCCACCGCTGGCACTGGTGACGTAGTGAGCGGCTTTTTTCAATTCTGCGACGGCGTTTGCGGTAGCGACTGCTAGTCCGACATGCTCGAAGAGCGCGAGATCGGGGAGATCGTCGCCGATGTATGCCGTGGCGCCGTCATCGAAACCGCTCAGCTTCTGGCATTCGCGGTAGGCTTCGAGTTTCTTCGCGCGGCCCTGGTAGACGTAGTCCATTTTCATTTCTTTGGCGCGCTGTGTGGTTGCAGCCGAATTGCGTCCAGTGATCAAGCCGGTCTTGATGCCCATAATGTGAGCGAGCGTGAGGCCTGCGCCATCGTGCGCGTCGAAAATCTTGAGCTCCCCCAAGTCGCCGTCTGACATTCTTGCGAAGATGCAGACCTTGCCGTCTGTGAGCGTTCCATCCACATCCATTAATAAGAGACGAATTTTCCTGGCGCGTTTTATGACGCTCGCTGAGATTCGTGGTGATTTCGAAGGCAATTCGGTTCTCCAGGGATCGAAAGTTCAGAATAATTGCAGCGTCCAGAGGTCGTGGATATGCACGACGCCTTGCAGACGATGATCCGAATCGACGACGAGCACCGATGTGATGCGCTTCTGCTCCATGATGCGGAGGGCGGCGGCGGCGAGTTCGCTGGGGCGCAGCGTCGTCGGATTTTTCGTCATGCATTCCGCCGCGGTAAGGTCGAGAACGTCTTTGCGCCGTTGCTCCATCATGCGCCGGAGATCGCCGTCAGTGATGATGCCAAGAAGCTTCTTGTCGCCGTCCACAACAGCCGTAAGACCGAGGCCTTTGCGGCTCATCTCGTAAATCACATCGGGCATTCTGGTCGCAGGGCCGACGCACGGAAGATCGTCGCCTGAATGCATCAGGGATTCGAGCCGCCGCAAGCGCTTGCCGAGCTTGCCACCCGGATGAAGTGCCGCGAAATCGTGTTCCTTGAAATCGCGTCGCTCGAGCAAGGAAATCGCGAGCGCGTCGCCCATCGCCAGAGCGGCGGCAATCGAAGCTGTTGGGGCTAGATTCAGCGAACAGGCTTCTTCTTTTACGGCGATGTCGAGGACGACGTCGCTCGCGGCGGCGAGTGTCGAACGCGGATTCGCAGTGAGCGTTACGAGCGAAACTCCGAGACGCTTCAGAGTTTCGATCATGTCGAGCAGTTCCTGAGTTTCGCCGCTGATGGAAATCGCGAGGACTACGTCGTCGCTCGCGAGCATTCCGAGATCGCCGTGCGCGGCCTCGGCGGCATGCAAAAAAAAGGACGGCGTGCCGACGCTGGCGAATGTCGCCGAAATTTTTCGACCGATTAAGCCAGACTTCCCCATCCCCGTGACGACCACGCGGCCCTTGCACGCGAAGAGCGTTTCGACGGCTTGCTCGAAGCGCGCGTCCAGCCGATCAATCAGGCCGGCGATAGCCTCCGATTCAATTCGGAGGACGCGCTTGGCGGTTTCGAGGCTCATTGGTCACCCACGTTCCAGCCGCGGACGAGCTTCGAAATTTGCAGCAGTTTTTTTACGAGGGGGTGGAACTCGCCCAACGGAAGCGCGTTAGTTCCATCGGACAGCGCCTTCGAAGGATTGTCGTGCACTTCGACGAAGATGCCATCCACGCCGACTGCAGCGCTGGCACGCGCCAACGGTTCGATGAATTCGGGCTGGCCGCCGCTCGACTTCCCTTCTCCGCCGGGCAATTGCACGGAATGCGTCGCGTCGAAAACGACTGGATAGCCGAACTTGCGCATGATGGGAATCGAACGCATGTCTACGACAAGATTTTGATAGCCGAATGAGGAACCGCGTTCCGTGAGAATGATTTTTTTATTTCCGGTGCTTGCGACCTTCTCGACCGCGTTGACCATCTCCGGCGGCGACACGAATTGGCCTTTCTTGATATTGACGGCACGGCCGGAACTTCCTGCGGCGACCAGCAAATCCGTTTGGCGGCAGAGGAACGCCGGGATTTGCAGCACATCGCAAACTTCCGCCGCGGGCGCGACATGTGATGGCTCGTGAACGTCGGTGAGAATGGGCAAGCCAGTGCGCTTGGCGATCGCTCCAAGAATCCGTAATCCCTCTTTTAGTCCCGGCCCCCGATAAGATGACACCGAAGTGCGATTCGCTTTGTCGTACGAAGCCTTGAAGATGAGAGGCACGCTGAGTTCGCGGCAAGCTTCCGCGAGATGCTCAGCAATCGACGTCGCGTGCGCCTCGCTCTCGATCACACATGGGCCCGCGATCAGAAATAGCGGCGCATCGCCGCCAAGCGCGACGTTCCTCACCGAAAATGTCGGAATATCGGTCATTTGATCGAATCGTTTGGAATTCGTTCGAAAAGCCTATGCGGGATTGGCGTGGATTGCAACTGAAGGCGACCGAAATCGTCAGTCGGAAGTTTCCGCTGTGCGCACACGCGCTTCGACGGAACCGGCATGGCGGTGCCGTCGATGTTCGTAGCTCGCGTGAATGAAAGCAGCGAAAAGAGGATGCGGCGTGAGCGGCTTCGATTTGAATTCAGGATGAAATTGAACGCCAACGAACCAGGGATGATCTTCCAGCTCGATGATTTCAACGTAAACGCCGTCTGGAGTCTTACCAGTTATTTTGAATCCGGCGTCGATCAGAGTGGATTCGTAGTCGCGATTGAATTCATAGCGGTGGCGATGGCGCTCGGAAATTTCGAGCTGGCCATAGGCGCGATGAGCGAATGACCCCGGTTCGAGCTTGCACGGCCATGCACCCAGACGCATAGTGCCGCCCATTTCGTCCACGCCAAGGAGTTCGCGCAGCTTATAAATGACGCGATTCGGCGTTGTGGGATCGAATTCCGTGCTATCAGCACGCTCGATGTGGCAAATTTGGCGGGCGTATTCGATCGTCGCGCACTGCATACCGAGACAAATCCCGAAGAAAGGAATTTTCTTCTCGCGCGCGTATGTGATCGTGTGAACCATCCCGGCAATTCCGCGCTTTCCGAAGCCGCCGGGAATTAGGATGCCGTCCACATGACGCAAGCGCCGCTCGGCGGTCGCCGCAGAATCAATTTCTTCCGCTTCGATCCACTCGATGACGGTCCGCTGATGGCTCGCCAAGCCGCCGTGCACAAGCGCTTCCCGCAAACTCTTGTAGGCGTCCTCGAGCTGCACGTATTTCCCGACCACGCCGATACGGACTTCGCCTTCCGGATGCTCGACGCGCTCGAGCATCGCAATCCACTTGCCGAGGTCGCGGGCGGGCGCGTCAATATGGAGCAGCTTCAAAACCCGATCGTCCAATCCTTCGGCGGCGAGCGACATCGGAACTTCGTAAATGTTGCCGACATCGGGAGCGGAAATGACTGAGGATTCCGCAACGTTGCAGAAGAGCGCAATCTTCGACTTCAAATCTCGTTCAAGCTGGCGATCGCTTCTGCAAATCAAAATGTCCGGCTGGATTCCGATGCTCAGCAATTCCTTGACGCTGTGCTGGGTGGGCTTGGTTTTCAGTTCGCCCGCAGTGGGGATATACGGCACGAGCGTCAAATGAACGAAGATTACGTTCTCCGGCCCCAATTCGAGGCGCATTTGGCGGATGGCTTCAAGGAACGGCAGCGATTCAATATCGCCGACGGTGCCGCCAATTTCGACGATGACGACGTCAACCGAGTCGGCGACTTTTCGAAACGCATCTTTGATCTCGTCTGTAACGTGCGGAATCACCTGCACCGTTTTGCCGAGGTAATCGCCGCGGCGTTCTTTCGTCAGAATCGCTTCGTAGATTCGTCCCGTGGTCCAGTTGTGATCGCGAGTGAGCTTGGCGGATGTGAAACGTTCGTAGTGGCCGAGATCGAGATCCGTTTCGGCGCCGTCGTCGGTGACAAAAACTTCGCCATGTTGGTACGGACTCATGGTGCCGGGATCAACGTTTAGGTAGGGATCGCACTTCTGGAGGGTTACTTTGAGGCCGCGGCTTTCGAGCAAACAACCCATCGAAGCCGCCGCAACGCCTTTACCGAGAGAAGAAACCACGCCGCCCGTAACAAAGATGTACTTCGGGCCGGTCCGCAAGGTCTCCGAAATTCCTCCGGTTAGGTGTGCGTACAACGCATTATGCGTGGAATCGTGGTTTCTGTCAAACCACGATTCTAGGACGCTCGGATTTGACTTTTGACGTCGTGCGAAATCTCCGCGATGATCGCCTGCCTGCCCGGCTGGGTTGCTCGAAGTTTCGATTCGTGATGAGATTGCAATCGCCCGGCAACGGAGAAGTGAACATGACACGCAAAGATTTTAGGCGGCTTGCCCTGGGTTTCCTCGAAGCTACAGAGAGCGAGCACATGAATCATCCCGACTTTCGGGTGCGAGGAAAAATCTTTGCGACGCTTGGTTATCCAGATGAACGCTGGGGAATGGTCAAACTCATGCCGGACCAGCAAGTAGATTTTGCGAACGCCGAGCCCGATGTATTTGTCCCGGTAAAAGGCGCTTGGGGACGCAGAGGAGCCACCAGCGTGCTTCTGCGTTCGGCTAAGAGCGCGTCAGTGAAGAAAGCGTTGGGCCTCGCTTGGCGCAACGCGGCGCCGAGGAAGCTCTCTGAAGACCTAGAGGGATAATGCTTCGGCGGCCACAAAGATCTAAGACAGACCGGAGTCGCGCAGAATTTTTTCAACTTTGGCAACGTCGGCAGGAGCATCCACGCTGACGGAGTCGTACTCGCTCTCCACGACGCGAACCTTGTAGCCATTCTCCAGCCATCGCAATTGTTCGAGTTGCTCGACGCGCTCGAGCTCCCCGGGCGGGAGCGTCGGAAAATCCACTAGCGCCTCGTGCCGAAAGGCGTAGAGACCAATGTGCTTCCAATGGCGAGCGGCGACATTCGCGCCGGTGTCACGCACCCACGGGATCGGAGCGCGCGAAAAATAAAGAGCGTTTCCATCGAAATCGATCGCCGCCTTGACGACGTTCGGATCCATGATTTCTGCTGGCTGGCGAATTAAAGAGCAGGGCGTGGCCACATGAACTTCGGCGTCTTCTTCCATCGCGCTCACGAGCATATCTATCGCTTCGGGGTCAATCAGCGGCTCGTCACCCTGAACATTTACATAAATCGCGGCCGAAATGTGGGCGGCGACTTCGGCGACGCGTTCAGTGCCACAGTGATGGTCTTTGCGAGTCATCATCGCTTCGCCGCCGAACGATTTCACGGCTTGCACGATCCGTTCGTCATCGGTCGCCACGACGACACGAGCGATCTGCTTGGCCTTCTTCGTCTGTTCATAAACGCGCTCGATCATCGCCCGTCCGGCAATCTGGGCGAGAGGTTTCCCCGGGAAGCGCGAGGATTCGTACCGCGCCGGGATGACGGCCACCGCATTGAGATCGGAGCTGTTCGCCAAGGATCGGTCCGTGAAGACGCCGAATCATAGCACGCGTCGTGAAAGTACGGCGGTTGCGCAAAAATCGCAGGGGTGCCCGATTGAAGAATTTACAAATCTGAGACTTGCATTGGAATCGGCGAGTGATAGAATCCGCTGCTAGATAGAGATGGGATGGTGCGCCGTCCCCTGCGGCGGACTTCCCACGGGGGACCCTTGAGCGGTCACGCCACACCGCATTCCGCGAAATGGATTCGTGGAGTCGCGTGCGCTGTAATCCTCTCCTGCGTCCTAGTTCCTGAAACTTCGTTCCCGCAATCGTCCACGCCGGCGGCGCCCGATAAGCCGCAAGTCGCAAAGAAATCCGCAAAAAGCATGAAGGTAGACGTGGACATGACGCTCGTCAACGTCACTGTCACTGACCCTTACGGCCGGCTGGTAACCGGGCTCGAGCAGAACAATTTCCGCGTGTTCGAGGACAATACCGAGCAGGAAGTCGTGCGGTTTTCGAGTGAGGATGTTCCGATTTCGATCGGCGTGATCTTCGACATGAGCGGCAGCATGGCGGACAAATTTGAAAAATCCCGCCTCGCGGCCGTGCAATTCTTCAAGACGGCGAATCCCCAGGACGAATTCTGCCTGGTGGACTTCAACGATCGCGCGCAGCTCGCGAGCCCGTTCACGCCGAGCGTCGAAGAACTGCAGGACCGCCTGATGTATTCGTCGGCGCATGGGCAAACGGCGCTCTTCGATGGAATCTATCTGGGATTAAGCCAGATGAAAGGAGCACAAAACCCTAAAAAGGCTTTGCTCATCATCTCCGACGGAGGCGATAATCATAGCCGATACAGCGAAACCGACGTTCACAAGTATCTAAAGGAAGCGGACGTTCAGCTATACGCGATCGGCATTTTCGATCAGGGTGAATACAAGACGGTCGAGGAGAAAGAAGGGCCTGAACTCCTCACCGACATGACGGAGTTGACCGGGGGACGGACTTTCACGGTCGCCAACCTGTCCGATTTGCCGGATGTCGCATCTAAGATAAGCATGGAGTTGCGGAATCAATATGTTCTCGGGTATCGCCCAAGCGATCGAGCGCGCGACGGAAGATGGAGAAAGATTAAGGTTCGCTTGCGCCCTCCGAAGGGTTTGCCTCCACTGCAAGTCTTTGCGCGGACCGGGTATTTCGCACCGGGCCACTAGCCTCGCGCGCCGGTTGGTTCCTGCGCGCAATTCCCTGTTGACCGCATTCTTAACCATCATATTTTGTGTGTGCGTGCTGCCGACGCTGAGTGCGCAGGATCAGCCGCCTCCGCCGCCAGGAGCGGATTCAGGCAAGCCGGCCGGCCAACAGGGCTACACCCTCAAAAAGGATGTCGATCTCGTCGTGCTGCACGCGACCGTCGAGGATTCGAAAGGCGCGTTCGTTCCCGACCTGAAGGAACAGAATTTCCGGGTCTTCGAAAACAAAGCCGAGCAAAAAATATCCGTTTTTAGGCGCGAGGACGTCCCCGTCACGATGGGCCTGGTGGTGGACAACAGCGGAAGCATGCGCGAGAAGCGCGCGCAGGTGAACGCGGCGGCGCTGACGTTCGTGAAAACCAGCAATCCGCAAGATGAGGTGTTCGTCGTCAACTTCAACGATGAGTTCTACCTCGACCTCGACAAAGATTTCACCAACGACCCGAAAGAATTGCAGGAAGCGCTGGAGCGCATTGATTCGCGCGGCAGCACCGCGCTCTACGACGCGGTGATCGGATCGCTCGATCATTTGAGGAAAGGACACAAGGACAAGAAGGTGCTGCTGGTGATCACGGACGGCGACGACGACGCCAGCCGCAAGAGCTTCGAATACACGGTGAAGGCCGCGCAGAATTCGAACGCACTGGTCTACGCTGTCGGCGTGTTCAGCGACTACGACCAGAGCCACGACAAGAGGATGGTGCGGCGCTCGAAGAAGATTTTGACGGAGCTCGCCGAGGCGACAGGCGGCGCTGCTTTCTTCCCGGACAACCTCGACGATGTCGCGCCGGTGTGCGCACAGATCGCGCGAGATATCCGCAACCAATACACGCTCGGCTACTACCCCACGGATACGGCGAAGGATGGCACCTATCGCCTCGTTCGCGTGGAAGTCAACGATCGCGGCCGGGGCAAACTGGTGGTTCGAACGCGCACCGGATATTACGCGAAGAATCAAACATCTACCGGGCGGTAATCCGTTCGAAAATTCCCGACAGACAAAATATTTCAGGGTGCTCGCGATTCTCTTCAGAGGCCGGAAGCTCCTGCCACCAGATGCTGTCGCGACTTTCGCCCTGGCGCACTAGGCTGATTGGCTGGGCGCGATTTCATCGAGAAAACTTTCGCCGTGTGGAATTGTGGCGCCGAAATTTTCCGCGATGGTCTGGCCCATGTCGGCTAGTGTTGCGCGAATTCCCAAATTCCTGCCGCCGGCCGCACCCGGGCTATAAGCGACGATCGGGACGTATTCTCTCGAGTGGTCGGTCGTTGGATTGACTGGATCGGGATCGCAGCCGTGGTCCGCAGTGATTATGAGAAGGTCCTGTGGTTCAAGCTTCGGAAGGAACAGAGCGAGCAGCGCGTCGAATTCCTCGAGCGAGCGGGCGAAGCCTTCGACGTCTTTCCGGTGGCCGTAGAGCGTATCGAAATCGACAAGATTGGCAAAGATTAAGCCGGTTGTTCGCGTCGCGAGTGATTCGGTAAGCTTCGCCATGCCGTCCGCGTTATTCTTCGTCGTTTCGTAGTCCGCGACGCCGCGGCCGTTGTAAATGTCGTGGATTTTGCCGACGCCAAAGACCGGGACACGCCGCTCAGCGAGCACATCCATCAGCATGGGCATCGGCGGCTCGACCGCGTAATCATGCCTGCGTTCCGTACGGCGGTAATTCCCCACCGGCCCGGCGAAGGGCCTCGCGATGACGCGGCCAACTCGGTGCGGGCCATCGAGCAACTTCCGGGCGATCTCGCACATACGATACAGCTCGGCAACCGGAATCACATCTTCGTGCGCGGCGATCTGAAACACGCTGTCACCGGAGGTATAAACGATGGGGTAGCCGGTGCGAACGTGCTCGTCGCCGAGTTCCTTTAGAATCTCAGTTCCGGATGCCGGCTTGTTGCCAAGAGTTCTGCGTCCAATTCGACGCTCGAATTCTGCAATTACATCTGGCGGAAAGCCGTGGGGATAAACGGGGAAAGCCTGGTCGAGCCAGATTCCGGCCATTTCCCAGTGGCCTGTCGTCGTGTCCTTTCCGGGCGAGTGCGTTGCGCCCTTGCCGAAGTTTCCGAAAGGGCGAGCGGGGGGCGAGAGATTTGCCAGCGGCTTGATATTGGCGAGACCAAGCGAGACGAGAATCGGAAGTTTTAGAGGCCGCGACCTTGCAATATGGCCGAGCGTATCGCGACCTACGTCGCCATATTCAGCAGCATCTGGCAATTCTCCGATTCCGACGCTATCCAGCACGATCCAGATGACGCGCTTGAATGGGCTTTGCGCATCCGCCACGAAGTCTCTCCCGTCTATTTCAATATCGCCGCCGCATTTTACTCTTTTTCACGAAATGCATGGCATTTTGGCGATCTGCGGCGCTCGTTTGCCGCCATTTGCGCGACGGCGTATAATCGTGAGTTTAGGCCTATGCCGACGAACCGACTAGAGTCCACCCGCGCCACACCGAAGCCCGCAGCGGCCGCTCTGAGCGAGCCCGACGCCATCCAAGTGCGCGGTGCGCGCGCTCATAACCTCAAGAACATCAGCTTCTCGATTCCGCATAACGCCATCACCATTGTGACCGGCGTTTCGGGATCGGGAAAGTCGAGTCTGGCATTCGACACGCTTCATGCCGAGGGCCAGCGGCGTTATATCGAGTCGCTCTCAGCCTACGCGAGGCAATTCCTCGATCGTATCGAGAAGCCCGACGTGGATGAGATCATCGGCATCGCGCCAGCAATCGCTATCCGGCAAAAAAATACGACGCGTAATCCGCGCTCGACGGTAGCGACCGCGACGGAGATTTACGATTACATGCGGCTGCTTTACGCGCGCGTCGGGCGGACGATCTGCTTGCGCTGCGGAAGCGAAGTTCGCAAAGACACAGTGGACGAAATCGCTGACCGTGTGCTGGCGCAACCGGATGGACGCCGATTCCTCGTTCTCTATAAGCTGCAGCTCAGCGACGAAAGTTCGCCGCGGGCGGCGAAGACCAGGAAACCGCAGAAGCCATCGAGCGACGCGATCCGCCAGGCACTCGCCAGCTTGCAGAAACGCGGCTTCAACCGCCTTCATCAGAACGGGCGCACATACGAATTCTCTTCCCCGGAGACGCTGCTCGATCTCGATTTCTCGCAGCCGGCATACGTCGTGGTGGATCGTCTCTCGCTCGACCCGTCCATACGCTCTCGATTGATGGATTCGATCGAAATCTGCTATCGCGAAGGACGCGGCGAAGCAATTCTCGAGTTCCCGTCCGATGAGCCAGGCGCCGAACCCGAGCGGATGGTCTTCAACGAAAGATTCGAATGCAAGAAGTGCGGGCTTGTTTATCAGGAGCCGGAGCCGCGCCTGTTCTCGTTCAACAATCCGTATGGCGCCTGCCCGCGCTGCCAGGGCTTCGGCAATACGATTGATTTCGACATAGACCGCGTAATCGCCGACAAGAGCAAGTCGCTGTCGGGCGGCGCCGTCGAGCCGTGGACCAAGCCGCGCTACCGCCAAATTTTCGCCGACATGAAACTCTACGCGCGGGCGCACGGGATTCCGCTCGATGTTCCGTTCCGCGATCTTTCGCCGGAGCAACAGGAACGGATTATCGCTGGCGACCCAAAAGAGAATTTCCCCGGCGTCCAGGGATTCTTCAAATGGCTCGAGCGCAAGAAATACAAGCTGCACGTGCGCGTTTTCTTGAGCCGCTATCGGGGCTACGCGACGTGCCCGGATTGCAATGGCACGCGTTTGCGCCAGGAAGCGCGTGCCGTCCGGATAGCGGAACAGTCAATCACCGACGTCGGCAGATTGACCGTCACCCAGGCGCGCGAATTTTTCCGCACCATCGAGCTCAGCCCCTCGCAGAAGGAGATCGCGGCGAAGATCTTAGAAGAAATTGAAGATCGCCTGCGATTCCTTGAAGAAGTGGGACTCGATTACCTGACGCTCGATCGCCTGACGTCAACATTGTCCGGCGGCGAAGCGCAAAGAATCCAGCTGGCGACGTCTCTCGGATCGCATCTGGTCGGCTCGCTCTACGTTCTCGACGAACCGTCAATCGGCCTTCATCCGCGGGACACGCACCGGCTAATTCATATTTTGAAAAGCCTGCGAGACCTCGGCAACACGCTCGTCGTCGTGGAGCACGATGCCGATACGATTCTGGCGGCCGACTACGTCCTCGATATCGGGCCAGGAGCGGGCGAACATGGCGGCAAGATTGTTTTCGCCGGCACGCGCGATGCTTTATTGCTCGACACGCGTTCGTTGACAGCCCGCTACTTGAACGGCGATCTCAAAATTCCTGTGCCAGCATTGCGCAGAAAGCCGCGGGGGAAATTCCTTAAGATCATCGGCGCGCGAAGCCACAATTTGAAGAACGTGGACGTGATGATTCCGCTTGGCACGATCACGGCCATCACGGGCGTGTCCGGCTCCGGAAAATCCACGCTTCTTTACGACGTGCTGTACAAGGCTCTACAAGCCAAACGCTCCGGAGGAAACTGGAACGATGTCTGCGAGCGCATCGAAGGCGATGCGGCGATCACGGAATTCGAAATGGTGGATCAATCTCCGATTGGCCGCACGCCGCGGTCGAACCCTGCGACATACATGAAGGCGTTCGATCCGATTCGCGAAGCCTTCGCCGCCACTCCCGATGCCAAGAAGCGCGGATTCACGGCCGGCCATTTCTCGTTCAATATTCCGGGCGGGCGCTGCGAGGCGTGCCAGGGGGATGGCACGGTCACGGTGGAGATGAGATTCCTTGCCGATGTCGAATTGGTCTGCGAGGAATGCCGTGGAACGCGATACAAAAGCAGCGTGCGCGAAGTCCGGTACCGCGATAAGAATATTCACGACGTTCTGCAGATGACGGTGCGTGAAGCACTCGGTTTTTTTGCTGCGGTGCCGAAGATTATCTCGAAGCTGAAAATTCTGGAAGAAGTCGGGCTTGGATATCTACGGCTCGGCCAATCGGCCACCACGCTTTCGGGCGGCGAGGCGCAACGATTGAAATTGGCGGCGCATCTTACCCGGCAAGCGAACACGGGCGTTCTGTATGTCTTCGATGAGCCTTCGACCGGTTTGCATTTCGACGACATTCAGAAATTGCTTACATCGTTTCGAAAGCTCGTGGAGGGCGGCGCGTCGGTGGTCATCATCGAGCACAATCTCGATATCATCAAATCAGCGGACTGGGTGATTGATCTTGGGCCTGAAGGCGGCGATGCAGGCGGACGAGTGGTGGCCGTGGGTACGCCGGAGCAAGTCGCGCGAAACAATCAGTCGTACACCGGAAAATTTCTCGCCCAGGTGTTGAATCACAATCGCGACTCGAATCCCGGGAACCGCCTGGGGCCAAACGCCGGGAATGGTTCTTCGAGGAGCGCTCCTACCGCATCAAAATGAGAGCAGCGGCACGAATGGCGGCGCTGATGGCTCTATCGCTCGGAGGTACCGTGCCTGCTGGTTTCGCGCAGAGTACCACCCGCAGTATCGTTCGGGCAGAAGATCCCGCCGAGGCCGAGGGACGCGCAACTATCGCGAAGGCCGAGGCGGCGATGGAACGCAAGGACTTCGCGGGAGCCGTCCAAATCTGCGCGGATTTTTTGGACAAGAATCCCGACAACGCCGCGGTCCATTTTCAACTGGGGTACGCCTATACAGCGTTGGGAAAATCGGATGATGCGGAAGCTGAATACCGCAGTGCGATCGAACTTGATCCGAAGATGGGCCCAGCGTATCTGAATCTTGGACTCACACTGCTCGATAGCGATCCCGAAGAAGCCGTTTCGTCCTTGAAACAAGCGAGTGAGTTAATGCCGGGTCAGCCGCAGCCCAAGTACGCGCTGGGCATGGCCCTTGCGCATGCCGGTAAAGACGACGCCGCAATCGAACAGTTTCACGATGCCCTCAAACTTGACGAGCGCAATTTCTCCGCGCAGTTCGAACTGGCGCGAACTCTCCTGCACGCCAGAAGGTTTTCGGAAGCCGAGCTCGAGTTTCACAGGGCTGTGGACCTCCAACCGAATTCGGGAGCGGCGCATTTGGGATTGGTGCAGACTTTGCTCGCTGAGAAGAAATCGGTCGACGCCGCAACGGAGCTCGAACGCTATCTGCAAACGAATCCGAAGGACGTTGAGGGGCGAATCGAGCGCGCTTCGATATTGATCGATGTTGGCAAGAATGAAGAAGCGCTGGCTGAATTGGATCGCGCCGCGACACTTCGCCCTGAAACTGCATCCACTCTGAAGATGCGCTCCGTGATTCAATTTCGGCTGAAGAACTACGACGCTGCACTGGCGGCCTTGAAGCAGATCGGGACGGCGTCGCCGAACGATCCCGACGTGCACGCCAGAATTGGCCACCTGCTGCTCGAGAAGAAGGATTACGCCGGTGCGGCGAAGGAACTCGCGATTGCATATCGCGCCGAACCCTCCCAGATCGAGGTGTTGCGCGATTTGCTGGCGGCGGAATATCTCGGCGGTAATTATCCGGCGGCGCTCGAGGCCTTGGATCTATTGGCGAAGGGCGAAACCCTGTCGAACGGCTCGTGGTTTATTCGCGCAAGCTGCTACGATAAACTTGGAAAGACTCAAGAGGCCCTGGACGCTTATCGAAAATTTCTCGAGTTGAACGCAGGGCAGACCAATGACCAATATTTTATTGCGGCGTCTCGAGTGCGAACTTTGGAACGCGAATTAAAGGAAAAGAAGAAGTAAGACCGGCCATGAAAAAGCTGGGAATGCGCGGTGCGTCGTTCGGGCTTGCGCTGGCGCTGATGATGCTGCCGCAGGCTCAACGGGATCGTCTCGAAGAGTATAAGTCGCGCTTCGATAAGGAGAGCGACCCCATTCGAAAAGCGAAGCTCATCGAAAAGTTGGGCGACTACCAGTTCGATCACGTTCGCCAGCAGGTGCAGGCTGGCGACATCGACCAAAGTTTAAGCACCCTTACGGGCTACCGCGATGAATGCGCCTCTCTCCATGAATCACTCAGAGCGACAGGCGTCGATGCCGAGAAAAAGCCGTCCGGATTCAAGCAGCTCGAGTTTTCCGTTCGCGAAAGCCTAACTCGATTGGAAGACATTATGGCTGGGCTTCCAAAAGACGATCAGAAACGATTTACAGAAATTCGCAACGAACTCCAAGGCCTCGACCACCAGCTCATTCTCGAACTTTTTCCGCGCCAGACGAAGCCGCCCGGCAAGGAAACCGCTAAACCGTAGGAGCCTGCAAATGCGCGCTTATATCGCAATTTGCGTTTTGGTGCTGGCAACGTCGCTCTTTGGCGCGATGGAAGCCCAAGCTGCGCCACCGCAGAAGCGGGATTATCTTTCGGAAGAAGAAGCCGACAAAATCAGGGATGCAGAAACGCTGGACCTGCGTGTGAAGCTTTTCCTCTCGTACGCGGCGGACCGCCTGAAGAAATTTCAATACGAAGAGGAGCGCACGCAGCCACAGGCGCGGCGCAGCGAAACACTGAATGGCCTTCTGAATGCATATTCCGGCTGCGTCGATGATGCGGGCGACGTCATCAGTTTGGCGATCGAGAAACAAAAGGAAATTCGCGCGGGCATCAAGCAAATGCAAAGCGACGGAAAACAGTTCCTCGAGACGCTACACAAGTTCGAAAAGAATAAGGACGTCGATTCCTACAAGCAAACGCTCGACGACGCTATCGAAGGCACCGAGGACGCCGTGCAAGACGCCGACAAAGCTGAAAAGGAAATGTCGCCGCCGCCTGTTCGGAGGCCGCAGAGTTGACCTTGAAGCGCTCCAGGCGTATCTCTCACGCCGTCCCCGATGGCGCGCCTCTTTTTCGGCGCATGTTTACGCGACTCGGATGTCAAGGCCGGCCGCCGCAATTTGTGGTGGAGTTCCGGCCCTATGCGGGACTGACACATACGATCCGGCTCCGTGAGGACGTCGCCATCGTGCGGCTCTCCGACGTTTTGCAGGGCGCGCCGCTTGCGGTGTTTGAGGCGGTAGCGGCGATGCTGCTCTCGCGGCTCTATCGCCGGAAGCTGCCGCGCGAGTTTCTCGAAAAATATCGCAGCTTTTCCTCGGCTCGCCGAACGCACCGCCGGTTGTTGGCGCTGCGCCGCCATCGCGGGCGGAGAGTCACTGAGCGACCTCGCGGCGAGGTGCACGATCTCGCTCCGCTTTTTGAAGAGTTGAACGGCCGGTATTTCGATGGCGCTCTCGTCCGTCCTCGATTGGCCTGGAGTGCGCGTCCGTGGCGCAGCATGCTGGGCTGTTTCGACGCGGCCCTCAATCAGATTGTCATCAGCGGCGATCTCGACCGGCACACCGTTCCAAAGCACGTCGTGGAATACGTTCTCTATCACGAGATGTTGCATTTGAAGTATCCGCTGAAATTTTCACGCTCCCGCCTGCAAGCGCACACGCCGCAATTCCGCGTGGAGGAAAGGCGCTTTTCGCACTACGACCAGGCTCGCCGGTTCTTGTCTCGGTTGCGTGTCAGGTAGCCAAGCATCGCTTGTGCCGTGGAGTCAGTTCGGCACGCATTTAACTACGGACTTCTAGTTAACATCGGACAATTTCGTCAGAGCCCGGAGGCCCCCGCCTCGGGACCGTCCGCCATGTCAAGGTCGTGCGGATTGTCGCGCTTCGGTCGCGTCGTCGCGTTTCGACAATTTCTCAATCCGCTCTTTGATTCTCTTGGCGTCGGGCGCCTGCGGCAGAATTTTCAAATATTCCGAGTAATAGCGAATTGCCTGCGCGTTGTCGTGCCGCTTTTCGTATATCTCCGCGATGAGCAGCCGGGGGCGCGCAAAATCGTACTTGTAACGAATCGCGTCCTGAAAGCGATCGAGCGCTGCGGCTTGATCTCCCTTCCGCAGATAGTACAAGCCGACCTCCATCGCTTTCATCGCATGATAAGGGTCGTAAACCTGCGGCTGATTCGGATCCGATTTATCTCCGGGGACTTGGCTCGGTTGAGGTGCCGTAGTTTGAGGCGAAGCCGGTTGAGGAGACGTCGGCTTGGGCGGCTGATCTTGTGCGCGCGTTGCCTTCGGAACAAAGAGACACAATGCGAGAGCGATCACAATCGCCTCTCGGTCGAGCCAATCGAAATTGAATCGTCGCTTCAACATCACGCAATGCTATCAGCCAATGCAGCCTAGAGAGGTTTCGATGGCGTCTGTTATCATTGAAGTTGCATCCGTGATCAAAGTTGCATCGCTGATCGCCGCAAGCGACTGGCGACAACTGCAGTATTCATTCTAGCGCGCCGATGGACTCCCGCGAAAAAGCCGATAGCCTGCCGAACCAGCCCGGGGTGTATCTGTTTCAGGATGCGGCCGGAACGATTCTCTACGTTGGCAAGGCGAGATCGCTGCGCAGCCGGGTGCGATCCTATTTCCTCGAATCGCGATGGCGCGACGCGAAGACGGGCTCGCTCGTTCGCGAGATCGCGGATCTCGATTACATCGTCGTTGACAATGAAAAGGAAGCGCTGGCGCTCGAGAATAATCTCATCAAACAGCACAAGCCGAAGTTCAACGTCCTGCTGCGCGATGACAAGACATACCCGTACATTCGCTTCACCGCATTCGAGAAATATCCGCGCGTCTACGTGACGCGGCGTTTGGTTTCGGATGGCTCGCAATATTTCGGCCCTTACTTTCCTGCCAGCCTCGCCTACAGGATGGTGCATCTCATCCACAAACATTTTCTGGTGCCCTCGTGCACCGTGGATTTGACGCGCCCTCATCCTCGGCCTTGCCTGCAGTATTACATTCATCGCTGTCTCGGACCCTGCGTCCCCGGGCTGACGACGGATGAACGCTACGCCGAGGCGGCGACGCACGTTCGCCTATTTCTCGAAGGGCGACACAAGGCGCTCGTCGACGATCTTGAACGGCGCATGCAAGACGCTTCCGACAAGGAACTATACGAAGAAGCTGGAGGGTACCGAGATCTGCTGCGCACCATGCATGAAATGGAAGAGCGGCAGAAAATTGCCGCAGCGGCCGGCGACGATACTGATGTAATCGCCTGGTACGCCGAACCGCCTCAGGTGGCCGTGAATCTATTTCACTTGCGCGGAGGGCGCGTGGTGGACCGGCGCGATTTCTACTGGGAAGATCAGGAGAATTTCGACCCGGCGGAATTTCTTCCATCGCTGCTCAAGCAAATCTATCTCGATTCCCTTTATCTGCCGCGCTACATCCACGTGCCCCTTGAATTTGAAGATCTCGATCTGCTCGAAGAAGTCCTGACGGAGAAGGCCGGCCACCGCGTTGAAATCGTGACGCCTCAGCGCGGGCCGAAGCATGCATTCCTGGAATTGGTGGAGAAGAACGCACAGCACTCCTTCATACAAAGGTTTCGCGTGCTGCGGCCGAGTTCGAAAGCCATCGCCGAAGCTCTTGAATCGGCGCTCGGTCTGCCGGAATTGCCCAAGCGGATTGAGAGTTTCGACATTTCCCATACGCAGGGCACTGACACAGTGGCTTCGATGGTCGTATGGGAAAACGGCAAGATTAAGAAATCCGACTATCGAAAATTTATTATCCGCGGCGACGAAGCGTTGGGCAACGATACGGCTGGGCTCCTTCGCGATGATTTCGCCAGCATGCGCGAAGCCGTCGAACGCCGCTACAGGCGCCTGCGGGACGAAAACAAACCGATGCCGAGCTTGATTTTGATTGACGGCGGCCTTGGCCAATTGCACGCCGCAGCAGCCGCGCTCGAAAAACTCGAGATTATCAATCAGCCGGTGGCAAGCATCGCGAAGAAGGAAGAAATTCTGTACGTACTGGGCCGCGAGCATGAACCTGTTGTCCTCGAGCGCCACTCGCCGATCCTGCACTTGATCCAGCAGATTCGTGATGAGACGCATCGCTTCGCGGTGACTTTCCATCGGAAACGGCGCACGCGCGCTCGCGTCCGGACTTCGCTGTCTGACATTCCGGGCATCGGCGAGCGAACGGCGCGAAAGCTGCTTCGAGAATTTGGAAGCATCGCGCAATTGCGGAAGCTGGGAATCGAAGAGATTTCGCGGATTGTGAACAAGAGCCAAGCGCGGCGTGTCGTTGAGCATCTTCAAAGCGAAGCACATGGCGGATCGGGGGCTGAAAACTCGCAATAGGCGCGCCGAGCGGCTTCTTGCCTGACCCGTGACCCTATGCTAATGTCTGCATGGAGGTAATCATGAGCGACAACGTTGGATCCAAAGTGAGTTTTTTCCTCGTCGGACTCGGTGTCGGGACGCTTCTGGGCATCCTGTTTGCACCGAAGTCGGGCGAAGAGACTCGTGAATACCTTGCTTCCCGGGCCGACGAAGGCCGCGAATACGCTCAACGGAAAGCTCGTGAACTTCGTGAGCGCGCCGAGGACTTGATCGAGCGGAGCAAGGAAATCATGGCCCGCCAGAAGGACGCGGTTCGAGATACCGTCACAGGCGCAGTCGAAGCCGGCAAAGAAGCCTACCGGGAAAAGGCCAAAGCTCAGTAGTTCATTCGCGAGGCGATAAATCAAATGCAAGGTTGGATTGCAGCCTTTGTGATCATTGCGGCGCTCGCCATCGTGCTTCAGGCGATCGTCATGTTTGGCTTGTACTTGCAGTTTAAGAAGTCCAGCGAACAGATGACGCGAATTGTACGCGATCTCGATTCGAGGGTGAACCCGATCCTCCTGCGCATCAATCGCATTCTGGACGACTCGGAAGACCGCATCTCGAGCATCGTTAGCGACGCGGCGGAAGTCACTCGCATTGCTCGCGGCCAGGCGCAGAAGGTCGATCGCGTTTTTACGGATGCTGTCGACAGGTTGCGTGTTCAAGTCGTCCGGGCCGATACGATTTTGACCGGGGCGCTTGAAGTCATCGAGGATACCGGCACACGTGTACGCCGCACGATGCAGGGACCGGTGATGCAAGTGTCGGCCGTGCTAAAGGGCATCAAGGTCGGTCTCGATTTCATTCGCGGACAGCAGCGGCCACGCTCTTCTGAAGCAAGCGCAGTGGACGACGAGCTGTTCATCTAATAGTAATCTAAACCAAAAAATTCATCGGATACGTTTGTTGGATGTTGTGGTGTGCGCGACGGCTTACCGCGGATTCCTGATTGTGTTGTAAGCGGGATTTCGCGAGCGCCAGTTCACTGTCAGCGAATCCAGCCGCCGCCGAGGACCTGCTCACCTGAATAGAACACCGCGGCTTGCCCGGCTGTGATGGCGCGCTGCGGAACATCGAAGACCACTGTCGCGGAATCATTCGGCGCAGGGATTAGATTGGCGTCCGCTGGATCGTGACGGTGGCGAATTTTGACGGTCGCGCGAATTGACTCTTGCGGCGCTTTGAACGGGATCCAATTTACGTCGCGAACCTCGCACTGGCTTCCGCGCAATTCTCCATCTTCGCCAACCACGACTCGATTGCGCTCGCGATCGAGCGACACGACGTAAAGCGGGCGTCCAACGGAAATGCCGAGACCTTTCCGCTGTCCAATCGTAAATTGATGCAGCCCAGAGTGACGTCCGAGAACTTCGCCATCCGTCGAAACGATTTCGCCGGTATCGCTCTCGAGCGGACGCCCCTGCTCGGTGAGATAACTACTGATGAACCGAACGTAATTGCCTGTGGGGACAAAACAGATTTCCTGGCTCTCCGGCTTCTCGGCGACGGGCAGTTGCGACGCGCGAGCGATTTCCCGCACTTCCGCCTTGGTCAAATCACCGAGCGGAAAATCGGTGCGCGCGAGTTGCTCTTGCCGCAAGCCAAATAGGAAGTACGATTGATCCTTCGAGGCGTCGCGCGCCTTCCAAAGTTCCCAGCGATTCGTATCCGCATTGTGGACGATTCGAGCGTAGTGTCCCGTGGCCAAGCGATCGGCGCCGATCTGGCGTGCCGTCCGCAACAGCTCATCAAATTTCACGTGGCTGTTGCAGCTCGAGCACGGTATTGGCGTGCGGCCTTCGAGATACTCGTTGACGAACGGGCGAATGACGCTTTCCTCGAATTGCTTTTCGAAGTTCACCACGTAAAACGGGAATTCAAGATGCTGCGCCACGCGGCGCGCGTCGTAGACGTCGTCGAGCGAGCAGCAGCGATGCGGGGCTGGTCCATCGCCGTCGGCTTGGAGCTCAGGAAGACGCCGCTGGTTCCACAGTTGCATTGTGAGGCCGATAACTGCGTGCCCCCGCTGGCGAAGAATTGCTGCGGCGGCCGAGCTGTCCACGCCGCCGCTCATCGCAACTGCGATAGTTGACGAGGCGGGCGACTTCGACCTCTCGCCAGCAAACACTACCGAGCCGGCAGCACTAATGATTGTCGCCTCGCGATTCATCGAACGGGTAAGACCTTTCCCCAAGCCGGCGAAAGCTCGCGGAGATGATCGACAGCGGCGGGAATAACATCGATTACGAAATCAATCTCCGCTGCTGAAGTCTCCCGGCCAAGGCTGAAGCGGACGCTCGAGCGCCCATCCTCCGGCGACAGGCCGATGGCCTTCAGGACGTGGGACGGCTCAACTGCGCCGGAGGAGCATGCCGCACCCGTCGAACACGCCACGCCGCGAAGATCGAGCGCGATGACAAGGGATTCCCCCTCGGCAAATGAAATCGTCATGTTGGAAGTGTTCGCGGTGCGCATATCCCGGCGGCCGTTCACGCCGCATTGCGGGATTGCGGTCAGCAAAGAATTTTCGAGACGGTCACGTAACACCGCAATCCGGGATGCGGTATCGATCACAGATCGCGCTGCGATTGCGGATGCGCGTCCCATCCCGACGATGCCCGCCACATTTTCGGTCCCCGGACGGCGGTCGCGCTCGTGATGACCGCCGAAAAGGATGGGTTCTAGGCGCGTTCCACTTTTGACGAAAAGCGCTCCAGTTCCCTTGGGGCCGTAAATCTTGTGTGCGGAAATCGAGAGCAAATCCACGCCGAGAGTATTTACGTCAATTGGCATCTTGCCCGCCGTTTGCACCGCGTCCGTATGGAAATAAATATCGGCCTCGCGGGCGATTGCGCCGATCTCCTGGATCGGTTGGATCGTCCCCAGTTCATTATTCGCATGCATCACGCTGATCAGCGCCGTCTCCGGCCGCAACGCGCGGCGAACATCTTCGGGATCAACGATGCCTTCAGAACCGACCGGCAGAAATGTGACATCAACGCCATCCGATTGCAGCTTTTCGCATGCGTGAAGAACGGCGTGATGCTCGATCGCTGACGTGATTACGTGCCGCTTCCCCGTCGCGCCCGGGGCCACGCCAAAAATTGCGAGATTGTCGGCCTCCGTACCACCGCTGGTGAAGACAATCTCTGCAGGCTTCGCGCCAATCAACGACGCCACGGATTCGCGCGCATTCTCGACGGCCAAGCGCGCCTCTTGCCCCGGCGAATGGATTGAACTCGCGTTGCCATAGGCGTGCGTGAAGTACGGCAGCATGGCGTCGAGAACCTCCGGGGCCACGGGCGTCGTCGCGTTGTAGTCGAGATAAACTCGCATAGTCTGGACGCCGAAATTCTTTTGTGTTTCCGGCAGTCCGCTAATCCAGAATAGCTGCCGCATTCAGAGGGGTCAAGCCGCGCGAATCGCGGTCATTCACGCCTATTCGATGCCAGGTGAATGGATTGCTGTCATCGCACATGTCCCTCTGGTTTTCTTGACAAGAACGCAGACCGTCCGCTAGCGTGCTTACAGGCGAATTGTTTCGGCAAGTTTTCGACACAAGTCGTCCGGGAGACAGTTTTGGCGCGACCCATCATTACGCTGACCACCGACTACGGCACTTCCGATCATCTCGTCGGCACGATGAAGGGTGTCATCCTTGGCATAAATCCCGAAGCCGAGATAGTGGATATCACGCATTCGATTTCCCCGTATGACGTGCTGGACGCCGCGCTCACCATAAATCAAGCATCCCGATATTTCCCCAGTCGCACGATTCATATCGTCGTTGTTGACCCCGGAGTTGGCACTGCGCGTCGGCCGCTGCTCGTCACCGCAGGAACTCAGTTTTACATCGCGCCGGATAACGGCGTTCTTTCGCTCGTATACGAACGCGAGAAGGAGTCAATTACGGCACGCCACATCACCGCCGATCACTACTTCTTGCGCCCGATCAGCAATACCTTCCACGGCCGCGATATTTTCGCGCCGGTCGGCGGAGCGCTATCGAAAACATGGCAGACCGCGAGCTTCGGCGATCAGATCGAGGATTTCGTGAAGCTCACATTGCCGAAACCGAAAGTGACCGGCAATGTGGTCAAGGGCATTGTGCTTCGTGTGGATGCCTACGGAAATCTTGTAACCAACCTGATGCCTGAAGACGTTCCTTCGCTGAAAGCCGGGAATGGCAAAGTGAAAGTCCTCGTGGGGAACCAGGAAGTGGGCAAGATGGTTCGGACGTTCGCAGATGGTGCGCAAGGCGAGCCGATTGCGTTAATTGGGTCGAGCGGTTTTCTCGAATTTGCGATCAACAAAGGTGACGCGGCAAAGGCATTGAAAGCGAATCGCGGCGCTGAAGTTACCGTCGAATTGAAGTAAAGTCTTCTCGGGCTCTCCTTTTTCCCGATAGTTTTTCCGCGCAATCCCAACGAATACTGTTGATGAATCAGCGCGCCAACTCGGCCACGGCAAGCTGCGCGCGCATGCGCGGGTCCATC
>PMAA01000162.1:27975-40893 GCA_003152355.1 Acidobacteriota bacterium
GCAATCGTTGCTTGAACGAGAACCGGCTGCAAAATATTCGGGATCAAGTGGCGCGCGATGATTCGCAAGTGTGATGCGCCGAGCGAGCGCGCGGCGAGAACATACTCCATTTCCTTCGCTTGCAAGATTTGGGCGCGCGCGAGCCGCGCGTATCCGGCCCATCCCGTTATGGCAAGCGCCAGGATCACCTTTCCTATGCCCGGACCCAGAAAAGCTGCGAACGCAATCGCCAGCAGGATTCCTGGGAAAGACAGAAATGCGTTGATCAGCATGATGTTTACGAATCGATCGAGCCAGCCGCCAAAATAACCGGCAAGCGAGCCGATGGCCAGACCGGCGATTCCGCTCGAGAGGACGACGCAGATACTCACAAGCATCGAGACGCGCGCGCCAAATAGGACGCGCGAAAGAATATCGCGACCGAGCTGATCAGTACCCATCCAATGCGCAGCGTTCGGCGAGCCCAAGCGCACGGCGAGATTCTGCGCGGTTGGATCGTACGGGGAGATCCACGGCGCGCCGAGTGCACAAATGATCAGGAGGGCAGTCACTGCCAGGCCCCAACGGCCCAGAACNNATTCGAATCGCACCCGCGGATCAACCAGCAGATAAACGAAGTCGGTGAGGAGATTGACGAGCACGTACGAAACCGCAATCAACAAAATGCATCCCTGCAGGAGTGGATAATCTCGCGCCTGAATCGCCGTGACCGCCAAACGCCCAATTCCTGGCCACGAGAAAATCGTTTCGGTCACAATCGTTCCGGCGAGTAGCGTGCCGAACTGCAATCCCAGAATCGTCAAGATCGGAATCAGCGCGTTCCTAAACGCGTGACGAAACAGCACGGCTGATTCCGAAAGCCCTTTCGCACGCGCGGTCCGGACGTAGTCGCTTGAGAGTTCTTCTATCACGGCGATCCGCACCATCCGAGTCAAAATCGCTGCCAGCGCTGCCCCCAGCGTGATTGCCGGAAGCACCAGATGCGCGAGCCCACCGCGGCCCGAGACGGGCAGCCACCCGAGAATTACGGAGAAAAGGAGAATGAGCACGGGACCGAGCGCGAAATTTGGAACAGATAATCCGAGGAGGGTGAAAACACTTACCGCGCGATCCTCTATATGACCGCGCTTGTGCGCAGCCAAAACACCGGCGGAAATCCCGATCGCGGCGCAGGCCAGCAACGCGACAAAGGAGAGTTCGAGAGTGGCCGGATAATGCTCCAAAATCACACGCGAAACTGGCCGTTGGTAGCGAAACGACTCGCCCAAATTTCCGCGGACCACTCCAGCCAAATAACGGGCGTATTGCGTCGCCAAAGGCAGATCGAGGCCAAGAGCGTGGCGCAGTTGATTTAAGTCTTCGACGCGCGCTCCTTCGCCAAGCATTTCCTGAACTGGATCGCCGGGCACGATGTGCGAGAGGAGAAACACCATCGTAACGATGAGCCACAGCGCAGGAATCGCGAGAAGGAACCGAAGGCCGATGCGGCGGAGGATCGTCACGAGCCCCCACGGTTCCGCGAAGGTGACGACGTTTCCGAAGCAGGCTGTGCAGCAGATTTCGTCGCAGATACGCGCGAGTTCCCGTCAGTTTCGCCGCCAACGCGCGGCGCGGAAGCAGATGCGCCTGATTCCAGCGCCTTGATCTTCACCCGCGAAACCCGTCGCCGATCCATGTCCATTACCGTGAAGAGGTAACCGTTGGCTTCGAACCTTTCGCCGCCGCGAGGCAGAAATCCGAGGCGGCTCAATACGAATCCGCCAATCGTCTCATAGGCCGAATCGTCGGGAATCGATATTGCATATTGAGCTTCGAGATCGCGCACTTTGAGCGCGGCATCGAAGACGAGCGATCCATCGGCAAGTTTCAGTGGGCGCTCCACGACGTCAAATTCGTCGTGAATTTCGCCGACCATCTGCTCGAGAATATCTTCAAGAGTGATGAGGCCGAGAATACTTCCGAATTCGTCCACGACCATCGCAATTTCAGTGCGCCGCACGCGGAATTCGACCAGCAACCCGCTCGCTGATTTCGTCTCCGGAACGATCAATATTTCGCGCCGATAGCGATTTAAATTGAAATCCGTCGCCGGTTGGCCGTCTTCCGCGCGCCTAACCCTTTCGAGCAGCGGCCAAACCAAGTCTTTGATGTGAACGAATCCTGTGACGTGGTCGAGATTGCCTTCATAAACCGGAATTCGCGAGCGTTGAGTGGTCGCAAACATCTTCATCGCATCTTCGAGGCTGGCGCTGGCCGGCAACGCGTGGATGTCCGGGCGCGGCACCATAATTTCGCGCGCCTGCACCCGACTGAGCTCCATCGTGCCCTGGATGAACTGCATTTCGGAAGCCTGCAGCAGACCACGCTCGCGCGCTTGTTCGATAAGAACCTGGAGTTCTTCGGCCGAATGGACCAGCGTATGGCTCTGCGCCGCCGGGACTCCGAGGCTGCGGACAAATCTTTCGGCGATGCCGTCGAGAAGATCGATTGCCCAGCGAAATGAATTTAAGAACCAATGGAAGGGCCTCGCGATTAACAGCGCAACGCGCTCGGCGCGCGCCAGACTTACGCTTTTTGGCACTAACTCGCCGAGGATCACTTGGAGCGTCGTAAGTAAACCGAATGCGATGACAAGCGCGATGCCGTGGGCCGTGACCGCCGCCCAGTGCTGCGGCATCGCGGCGACGATTGGCCGAAGAACGTTCGAGAGCGTGATCTCGCCGACATATCCAAGAGCGAGGCTCGCCAGGGTAATTCCCACTTGAACGCCGGAGATCACGCGGCCCAGATCCGCCAGCAGTGACTCGACGACGCGAGCCCGGGCGTCTCCTTCCTGAACAAGTTGGCGAACGCGTGAGATCCGCACAGCTACGAGAGAAAACTCCGTAGCGGCGAAAAACGCGTTGATGCCTACGAGCGCCAGTACGCCGAATAGTTGCAGGAAGAGCATCAGCAAAAATTCTAACAATTTGCGACGCGGAAAAGGAGTATTCCAATACCTGCTGGTACAAGGACGGTGACCGGGGGTGAGGTGATCGTTTGCGATAGCAACGTCGCGTTAACTACGTTGCGCCGGTCGGGTTGCGGCACATTGTTCCGTACGCTAGACTTCGTGAATCAATATCAATGCCCCGACCGAATCGCTCTCATTTTCTGATTAATTCAATCGCACTTCTTCTGCTTGTCGTGGGCGTGTCTCTCCTGTTGGCCTGGTGGTTCACATGGCGTCCGCTGCCGATTCTTGACGGTACAGTTGAATTGGCGGAACTCAAAAATTCCGTGACCGTTGACCGGGATTCCTGGAGCATCCCGTGGATACAGGCGAGTTCAATCGAGGACCTTGCTACGGCGCAGGGTTACGTGGTCGCACAGGATCGACTTTGGCAAATGGACTTGCTGCGCCGCGCGGCGGGCGGCGAGCTCTCCGAAATTTTCGGCAAAGTCGCACTCGATGTGGATCGCGAGAATCGCACACTGGGCCTGCGGGTCGCCGCGGACGCCGCCGTTACGAGAATGAATCCACAGGCGCGACAAATCCTCGAAGCTTACGCGCGCGGCGTGAATCGCTATATTGACGAGCGGCGCGGCAGACTGCCAATTGAATTTACTGTTCTGCATTACGAACCTCGCGCATGGTCGCCCGCCGACACGTTTCTAATCAGCGCATACATGTGGAAGACGCTGACCACCACGTGGAAAGCGAAGTTGAATCGCGCGCGCATTACGGCGATCGTCGGACCCGAGAGGGCACGGGACTTGTTCGTCGTCGATTCCCCGCTTGACCATTACGTCGTGGGTGCGCCCGAATTGCACCTGAGACCGGTTTCGGAGACAACTCCTGTTGATTCCCCCCCTACGAGATTCGCTATCGAGGACCTTGCTTTGAATCATCGTGCGAACGAAACCGATTCTCCCCTCGGCTGGAACTCGGCGCGCAATTTCCTATCGCAATTCGAAGAGCAGACTTCGGAGATTGTTGGCAGCAACAATTTTGTTGTGAGCGGCGAACATACCGCATCCGGAAAACCCATTCTCGCGAACGATACGCACTTGGCCTTCAGCATGCCAGGCATTTGGTACATCGTGCATCTCACGGCGCCAGGCTGGGACGTTGCGGGCTTCACTTTCCCGGGCTCGCCGCTGATCGTCATCGGCCACAACGACGACATCGCGTGGGGTTTCACCAATAGCAATGCGGCTGTCCAAGATCTCTACGCCGAGACGCTCAATCCCGCGGATCCGCTCGAATATCTGGTGAACGGAAATTGGGTGAAGGCCACTACGCGGCGCGAAGTGATCAAAGTAAAAGGCGAAGACGACGATATCCTCGACGTAGTTCTCACGCGACACGGACCGATCGTCTCTCGAGACGCTCCAGAACACGGCGCGCATGCCTACGCGCTTCGCTGGACCGCCACCGAACCGGGCGCTCTCGATTTCTCCTATCCGTTGCTCGGTAACGCCACAAACTTTTCCGAATTCCTTCAGACCATCCACAAAATTGCCGGCCCGGGGCAAAACGGCGTTTATGCCGACAAAAACGGCAACATCGGCTACGCCGTCGGCGCATGGATCCCCATCCGGAAATCCGGTAATGGCGCGCTGCCCGTGGACGGCTCAACAGACGCCGGCGAGTGGAAAGGCTACATACCTCTCGATGACTTGCCAAAGGTCCTTAATCCCGACGGCGGCGTCATCGCGACTGCCAATGCGCGCACCATCGGCCCGGCATACAAATATTTCTTCACGGATCGTTGGGCGGGACCGGAACGCACCGCGAGGCTGTACGAACTTCTGACGGGTCGCAAGGATATGCGTCCGGCTGACGCGAATGCGATTCAGAACGATATATTCAGCATGCCGGATACTTTCCTTGCTCACCATCTCATTGATGCGAGCGAAAAGTCTCCGCCGAAGAGTGCGCAGACTCAATCATTCATCGACAAGCTGAAAACCTGGGACGGTCGAGCTTCGGCCGACTCAGTGGAGGCCTCGTTCGTCGAGTACACACGTCATACATTGATGGTCAATCTCCTTCGCCCGTATCTTGTCGGGGACGCGAGCCAGTATGAACTCTGGGAACCCGACAGCGATTACAACGAAGTTTGGTGGCGCGACAAGGTGTTCCTCGCCAACGTCCTGCAAGATCAACCGTCGGCGTGGCTGCCGAAGGGTTTTCATAGTTACGAAGAGCTTCTGATCAAAAGCGCAGATGAGGCCGTCACATCCCTTGCGGCCGCGAGTCCGGACGGAGACCCCTCACACGCGAACTGGGGGAAGCTGCATCCGCTCGAAATTCTTCATCCCTTGGGCCAATCCGGGATGCTTCGTGACTTGCTCAGCATTGGCCCGATTGAGCAGGGCGGAACGATCGACACAATTCGAGCGATGGGATACCGGCATGGCCCCGCGATGCGTTTCGTGGCGGACCTCTCGGATTTCGATCAATCGCTCATGGAGATTCCCGCGGGCGAATCGGGGCAGTACACGAGTCCGCATTATCGCGATCAATTTCCGGAGTGGTTTGCGGGACGCGGGATTCCGGCCCCATTTAGTCCCGCGGCGGAAGCGCGCGTGCGCGCCCACCGTCTGGTGCTCGTTCCATCGCAGTGACCGACGGGTGCGTCTGGTGCCGGAACTTTCCGAAGGCGAAGGCGTCGCGGGCGAAAACCACCATAGACATTGATGAGTTTCTCGAACGTGCGCTAGAATGCTGGAAATGATTTCGCTCAGGCACAATCATTGGCGCGGCGATATTTCCGCATAACGAGGCAAACTTGAGCGCGGCGATTAATAAAGCGGTTGAGGCACCGAAACGGGGAGATTTTGAGCGCTCTCTCGGCCGGCTCGAGGAAGTGGTAAAGCGATTGGAAAGCGCTGACCTATCACTCGACGAGGCCATGAAACTTTTTGAAGAAGGCGTGACGCTTTCGCGGGAATGCCAGAAGCAACTCGAAGAGGCCGAGGGCCGAATCGAAATCCTGCTCAAGAAGGCCGGTGGGAAAATTGAAGCCCAGCCTTTCGATGTTGACGAAAAATCTTCGTAATGGTGTCCGCCGGTCAACCGGCAGTTTAAGGCCGCAGTGAAGCAAACCGAGGAATGAAACTCCCGGACTTTTTCGAGTCGGATCGCGCGGCGATAGAAGCCGCTTTGGACAAATTCCTACCGCCCGTAGAGATTCAGCCTTCTTCAATTCATGAAGCGATGCGGTATAGCGTGTTTGCGGGCGGTAAGCGTCTTCGGCCGATCATGTGCGTCGAATCCGCTCGCATGTTTAGCGATCCTCCCGACGCAGCGATCCCCGCGGCATGTACCTTCGAATTCATTCACACCTATTCGCTGATTCACGATGATCTCCCTGCGCTCGACAACGACGATTTGCGCCGCGGCAAGCCGACGTGCCATAAGAAATTTGGCGAGCCCATAGCCATCCTCGCGGGCGACGCTTTGCTGACGCTGGCGTTTGAGACGCTGGCGAAATCTCCCATCGAACCGCAACGCGGCATTCAAATCGTTTCCGAAGTCGCGCGCGCAGCGGGCACGGTGCGCGGAATGATCGGCGGACAAGTGGCGGACCTCGAAGCCGAACGCAGGCCCATCGAACTCTTGGCGCTTGAGTTTATCCATCGCTCGAAGACCGCGGCGCTCATACGCACGTCAATCGTCGCCGGCGCGATCGCCGGAGGCGCCGAGGAGCAGGATGTCGAGCGTCTCCGCAGTTTCGGCGAATACATCGGCTGGGCATTTCAGGTGGTTGACGACATTCTCGACGTCGAGGAATCGTCAGCGGCGCTCGGCAAAACCGCCGGTAAAGATCAGGCACAGCAAAAGGCAACTTATCCGGCGCTGCTCGGTCTCGAGAGATCCCGTGAAGTGGCCACTGAGCTTGCCGGCAAAGCTCTCTCCGAATTAGATTTCTACGGCGCGCGCGGCGACCGCCTGCGGCAGCTCGGGGAATTTCTCGTCGCGCGTCGCGCCTAAGCCCAACGAAGTGAAGTCGCATACAGACAAGACACGCCTGGATGTTCTTCTCGTTGAACGAGGTCTCGCTCCCTCGCGCCAACGGGCGCAAGCGATGCTTCTGGCCGGCAGTGTCGCCGTGAATGGCCAGCCCTCGAGCAAAGCCGGCGCGCTCATCGCCAACGACGCTGAAATCCAGATTTCCGGCGAGACGCTTCGCTACTCCAGCCGCGGCGGACTCAAACTTGAAGGGGCGTTAGAGGATTTTCATCTCTCTCCGGCGGGCAAAATCTGCCTCGATGCGGGCAGCTCCACCGGCGGCTTCACGGATTGTCTGTTGCAGCACGGAGCGACGCTCGTCTATGCAGCGGATGTGAACGTGAAACAACTCGACTGGAAGCTCGCGCGCGATGCACGGGTCGTGCCCATCAAATGCAACGTGCGATACCTAAAACCCGAGATGATTCCCGAACCCGCAGAGTTCGTAGTGATGGATTTGTCATTCATTTCGGTCGAGAAAGTTCTCCCGGCAGTCGTGGCAGTGGTTAGTGCGAACGCAGAATTCCTGATTCTGATTAAGCCTCAGTTTGAATTGGACCGCGGCGATATCGGGAAAGGCGGCGTCGTACGCGATGCCGCGCTGCATCAGCGGGCAATTGACCGCGTGAAGGGAGCGGCGCGAAAAAATGACCTCGATGCGCTTGGCGTCGAGCAAAGCCGCGTGCCGGGCGCCGAAGGCAATATCGAATTTTTCCTGCACGCTGTGCGCGGACCCTCTAGTACAATCGCCGCTCAAACCAAATGATTCGCTCCGTCGGAATTATCTGCAAGCCTCGCAAGGAAGATCTTGGGTCAATCGTCCCTTCGCTGGTTGAATGGCTGCGCGCGCGCAAACTTCGCGTTTTGCTCGATCAAAGCGCGGCCGAATCGTGCCCGAACTGCGAGTCCCCTGCGCAACAGGAAGCGCTCATTTCCGAATCTGAACTCGTCGTAGTTCTGGGCGGCGACGGCACGCTTCTTGCCGCCGCGCGACTTCTTCAGAATCGCGAGGTGCCGATTCTTCCCGTGAATCTCGGAGCGCTCGGGTTCATGACGAGCGTGACTCTCGACGAGCTGTATCCGCTTCTCGAGCAGACGCTAGCCGGCGAGCACCGCGTGAGCGAACGCATGGCTTTACAAGCGGAAGTCGTGCGGGATGGTTCGACCATACAGGCGCAACGAGCACTTAACGACGCAGTAGTAAATCAGGCAGCCCTAGCGCGTCTCATGGAATTTCACGTTCACGTGGACGGCAGCCACGTCGGAAGATACCGCGCGGACGGATTAATTATCGCGACGCCGACTGGCTCGACCGCCTATTCGCTGGCTGCTGGCGGCCCAATCTTACATCCCGACATTCATGCGTTTGTCATCACGCCCATCTGCCCGCACATGCTTACGAATCGGCCCTTGGTAGTGCCCGATTCTTCTCGAATTGAAGTTACGTTCACTCGCGGAGAGGAACCCGTCCACGTTACGCTCGACGGCCAGGTTGGCTGGGAGCTTGAGCGGGACGACCGCGTCGTGATCACCAAATCGCCGAATCGCGTCCTTCTCGTGCAACCGCCGAGAAAATCGTACTTCGAAGTGTTGCGGAGCAAATTGGGCTGGGGCGGACGCTGACATTGTCTCTGTAACTACTCGCCGTGCACGAGATCGTTGCGCGATTCTCTGCGCCGGACGATTTTCGCGATAATTCCAGAGACTAGAATCTCGGCAGGGCGAGGCCGAGCATTGTAGTTGCTAGCTTCGACGAAGCCATAGGCGCCCGCGCCCCACAGTGCCAGCACATCGCCTTCCTGCACCTCTTCGATCGGCCAATCATGAAGAAAACAGTCGCCGCTTTCGCAAACGGGGCCAACGATGTCCGCGCGAATAATTTTGGGACGCGTTTTGCCGCGCTTAATCGGCGTCACCGGATGCACGGCGGAATAAAGTGCCGGACGAATGAAATCGTTCATTCCCGCGTCCACAACGACAAACGGTTTGCCGCGATTCACTTTCGTGAGAATAACGCGGGTCAAAAGCACGCCCGCGGGACCGACGATTGATCGACCAGGTTCGAGGAGCACGTGACATCCAAGAGGCTTGAGTGCGCGTGTAACGATCCCGGCGAACTGGGAAATCGAAGGAGGCTTTTCGAACGCATATCGAATTCCCAAGCCGCCGCCGATATCAATGCACTGCAGCGGAATTCCGTCGCGCCGCAGCTCGCCGACAAACTCAACCAGGCGCTCAAGTTCACGACGAAGCGATTTGAGATCGAGAATCTGCGAGCCAACATGCGCACTAATTCCCTTCCAGTTAAGCCACTGCGAATCGCGATGCGTTCGATAGAGTCGCCTTGCGGCGGGCCAGTCGAGTCCGAACTTGTGTTGATGACAGCCCGTGGCAATGTGACGGTGGCCGCCCGCTTCTACATCCGGATTCACGCGGATCGCCACCGGCGCGCGCTTCCGCAGGCGCGCCGCCTCATCTTGCAAAACTTCTAACTCCGCTTCGGATTCGACGTTGAAGAGAAGAATTCCGGCGCGCAACGCTTCGCCGATTTCTTCGCGCGTTTTGCCCACGCCGGAGAAAACCACGCGACTCGGAGAAATTTCTGACTGCTGCAAGCGGTAGAGTTCGCCGCCGGAAACTATATCGAAGCTGCTGCCGTACCTGGCGAGAAGCCTCAGAATCGAAAGATTCGAGTTGGCTTTCACCGAGTAGCAGATTGTGGCCGACAGGCCGCGAAGCGCAGCGCTGTATTCACGATAGTTCGCCTCGATAGCAGCGCGGCTGTAAACATAAGTGGGAGTGCCATGCCGCGTGGCAATTTCAGCGAGCGAAGTCCGCTCGCAGATAAGGTCGCCGCCCCGCCAGCGGAATTGCGGCGTAAAAGTTGTCGGATCAATGGGAGGAGCGGGGGGTGTCTCGCTCGGCGCACGAGATCGCATGTTCGGTCTCAGAGGACCTTGAGGACAACGAGAGTTCTATCGTCAAACGCGTGGACCTTGCCGGAGAATAGCTCGACCTCTTCAAGCACTCGGTCGGCAATTTCAGCCGAAGGGCGCGTCGCATGCGCCACCACGAAATCGCGCAAGCGATCGGTCTCGTAGAATTCACCTGCGGCGTTGCTCGTGTCGCTCAATCCGTCGGAATAAAACACGAGCATATCGCCGGGATCAAGGATGACGCTCATTTCGTCGTAGCTGACCTCATCGAGCATCCCGAGCGGGAATCCTTCAAGCTTCATTTTCTCGCAACGGCCCTGATGCAAAAGTAGCGGCTGCTCCTGTCCGGCATTTGCGATGCGCAGCCTTCGTTTGCCGCGATGCCACGTTGCAATTGCCACGGTCATGAAACGCCCCTCGATACGGCGCTCGACGATGAGTTGATTCATATCGCGCAGGAGCTGAGCGGGCGGCAACTTTTGCGGCGCCAGACTTCGCAGAATTCCAATCGCCGCCGCTCCGTAGAGAGCCGCCGCGCTGCCTTTTCCGCTGACGTCACCCATCGCGATGGCCAACTCCTGCGGACCGTATCTCAGAAAGTCGTAAATATCGCCGCAAAGTTCGCGAGAGGAGACGACTCTCGCAGCGATGTCGAGTCCGAATTCGGGGCCCGGCGCACGGGGTAGCAACGCTCCCTGCAGCCGGCGCGCGGCGTTCAGATCTCGCTCCATCCGTGACTCATCGCGCGCCACCTGCTCGTAGAGGCGCGCATTTTCGATCGAGACGGCGAGATTCGCTGCGAGAATCGAAAGCGCCTGCACGTGGTCCGGCGTGAAATAATTCAGTTGCGGACTCTCCAAATCCAAAACGCCGATCACGCGATTCTTGTACAGCATCGGTACGGCGAGCTCCGAGCGCGTTTCCGGATTGACTTTGAGATATCGCGGGTCGAGCGAAACATCGGGAACCACGACGGGGCGCTTCAGCGAAGCCGCTGCGCCAACAATTCCCTCGTGTACAGGAACGGCGAATTTCTCCTGCACGCGCTGGCCGAACTTAACCGTTACGCGATGCCGAAACACCTTCTGATCTTCGTCGCAAAGGAGAATCGAAAAAATCTGATAATCAATGATTCGCTTCGTAAGTTCGGCGGCTCGCCGGAGAATTTCCTCCACGTCCAGAACCGAGCTCGCCTCGCGGCCAACTTCGTTCAGTAGCAGCAGCGTATCGGCCTGATTCCGGACACGCTCGAAGAGACGTGCATTTTCAATCGCGCTCGCAATTCGCGTGGCAAGCAAGGTAAGAATGTACTGCTGTTCGCGCGTGAAATAATCGATCTGGCGGCTCTGAATGTCGAGGACGCCGATGGCCTTCCCCGCAAGCATCAGCGGGACAGCCAGCTCGGAGCGAACCCCGTCAATCGCGTTAATGTAACGCGAATCTCGGGTCACGTCGCCCACACGCACTGGCCGGCCGGTTGACGCGGCCGTTCCCGTAATTCCCTCTCCCCACGGTATTCGCCAGTGCTCCACGATCTCCGGGCTGTAACCTATCGCAAATCGAAAATGAAGCTCCTGCGTGCCTTCTTCCGGTAAAAGCACTGCAAAAATTTCGTAATCAATCAGCCTCTTAATAAGTTCAGACGACTTCGCGAGCACTTCGTCGAGATTGAGGGACGAATTAATCTCCTGCCCGATTTCGGCAAGTATAGCCAGTGTTTCGGCGGAGACGTCAATTGGAGATTTCAGCTCGATGGGGTCCATTCAAATTCCGAACGATTGACGATTTCGTTCAATACGCCGAGGGCCGCGCGGCAGGCGGCTCAGCCGCGGCACCGCGCGCCTGTTCGAGTATTTTGACGCTGGCGCTCGCGCCAATACGCGTGGCGCCTGCAGCAACCATTTTCTTGACGTCTTCGAGGCTTCGCACGCCGCCGGCAGCCTTGATGCCGATGTCTCCGCCGACGACGGCGCGCATCAGGCTCACGTCTTCAGCAGTCGCGCCTCCCGACGAAAATCCGGTCGAGGTCTTGACAAAGTCCGCGCCGGCGTTCTTGGCCGCTATCGAGCCCCGAATTTTTTCTTCGATGGTCAGCAGCGTCATCTCAAGAATCACTTTGCAGATGGCCCCGCCGCGATGGCTCGCTTCCACCACACCCCGAATATCGGATTCCACCACGTCGTCGAGGCCGGATTTCAGCGCGCCGATGTTCACCACCATATCAATTTCCTGCGCGCCGAGTTTAATGCTTTCGTCCGTCTCATAGATTTTGACTTGCGGAAGCGTCGCTCCCAACGGAAATCCGACGACGGTGCAAACTTTAACGGCGCTTCCACGAACGAGCTCCGCCGCCTGCGCCACGTTCCAGGGATTTATGCACACGGATGCGAAACCGAATCGCGTGGCTTCCTCGCAAAGCGTGCGAATTTGATCGCGCGTAGCATCAGGCTTTAAGAGCGTGTGATCGATCAGGTGGGCAATTCCGGCGTCAACCGAGCTGACTCCGGCGCCGGCTGAAATGCGCGCCGCTCCGGCTTCCACGACCCGTTGCGTTTTGTGAACGCAAAGTTGGGCGCAGCGTTCATTGCAATCGGGACAAGCGATATCCAGGAAATCGACGGCGCGGACAGCCCCAGCGGATCCTCCGAGATGCAGGAGGATTTCCTCCGTGATGGATTGAATCAATTGTTCGAGCTGTTCCGAATCCAATTGAGCCGCTCCAACAGCAACCACCAAGTCCGGGCACGCCAAGCATCAAGAAACCTTACGGCCTACGATGCCGCTCTTCGATGGCACGAATTTTGGCCACGCGCTTATGATGGCGGCCGCCCGCAAATTCCGTTTCAAGCCACACCGCCAGAATCTCACGCGCCGCGTCCGCTGGGATGAGGCGCGCGCCAAGAGAAAGTATGTTGGCGTCGTTGTGTTCTCGGCTGTTGCGCGCGGTAGCTCTATCATAACATAGCGCCGCGCGCGCTCCCG
>PMAA01000178.1 GCA_003152355.1 Acidobacteriota bacterium
ATATTCTTGCCCGTCGCCGCCGACCCGATGCGCGCGCGTTTGACGAAATTCGCAAGATTACCTGCGAAATCGGGCTGCTCCCTCGCGTTCATGGCTCCGCGCTATTCACGCGGGGTGAAACGCAGGCTCTCGCCACCGTCACCCTCGGAACAAAGGAAGACAAGCAGCGCCTCGATCTTCTCTTNNACAATTTCCCGCCGTTCTCGGTTGGCGAGGTCAAGTTCCTTCGCGGGCCGGGCCGTCGCGAAATCGGCCACGGCGCTCTTGCCGAGCGCGCTCTCCTGAGCCTGCTCCCGGCCGAAGAAAATTTTCCGTACGCCATGCGCTGCGTCTCGGACATCCTCGAATCGAACGGTTCATCTTCGATGGCCACGGTTTGCGGCGGTTCGCTCGCGCTCATGGATGCCGGCGTGCCGATGAAATCAGCCTGCGCGGGAATCGCCATGGGCCTTGTTGTCGAGGGCTCGAACTTCGCGGTTCTCACGGACATAGCCGGAGCGGAAGATCACTACGGCGACATGGATTTCAAAGTGGCCGGAACGCGGCAGGGAATCACCGCGCTGCAAATGGACATCAAGGTCGGCGGCGTCAGCATTCCGATGATGAAAGAAGCTCTGGCGCAAGCTCGCAAGGCGCGTATCGAGATTCTCGACATCATGGACCGCACCATTGACAAGGCGCGCACCGAGATTTCTCCGTACGCTCCGCACCTCTTCATGCTCACGATTCCGACGGACAAAATCCGCGATTTGATCGGACCGGGCGGCAAGAAGATTCGCTCGATCACGGAATCAACCGGCGTGAAAATTGATGTCAACGACGACGGCAAAGTGAATGTCTTCGCCTCCGATGGCAAAGCCGCTGAAACGGCGCTGAAAATGATCCGCGATATCACGGCCACTGCCGAAATCGGCAAAACCTATCTCGGCACAGTGGTTCGTATCGCCGAGTTCGGCGCCTTCGTGGAGATTTTCCCTGGCACGGACGGCCTTCTGCACATCAGCGAAATTGCCGAGCAGCGCATCCGCTCGGTTCGCGACGCGCTCAAGGAAGGCGATCAGGTGATGGTCAAGGTCCTCGCGATTGAGGGCAACAAAGTTCGCCTCAGCCGCAAGGCCCTGCTGAAGGAAGCGCGCGACAAACAGGAAAAAGGAACCAGCGCTTAATTCTGTCGCGGCAAGGTTCTACAATTTGAAGTCATGTTCGGAAGGGAGGCGCGCAATCGCCTCCCTTTTTCATTTTAGGAAGGACTCGAAAGCCGCTCGATGTTTGCGCCAAGATCCCGCAGTTTGGCTTCGAGGTATTCGTAGCCGCGATCCAAGTGATAAATCCTGTCAATGTAGGTCGTATTACTCGCAACCAGCGCGGCAAGAACGAGTGAAGCGCTCGCTCGCAGGTCCGAGGCGATCACCGCGGCGCCGCTCAGCTTGGATGGCCCTCTCACGATCGCTTGCCGCCCATCAACTGAAATGTTCGCGCCCATGCGGATCATTTCGCTGGCATGCAGAAAGCGGTTCTCGAAAATCGTCTCCGTAATCACCGACGTTCCTTCCGCCTGCGTTGCAAGCGCCACATATTGCGCCTGCATGTCGGTCGGAAAACCAGGATACTCTTCCGTCGTAATATCCGCGCCGCGAAGCCCTTTACGTGCGCGCACCCTCATGGACGATTCGCTCAGCTCGTCGATTTCGACGCCGCATCGTCTCAAATGATCGAGCACGACCGTCAAATGCCGCGGCGCGCAATTCGTCAGCGTCACATCTCCGCCCGTGATCGCGGCGGCGACGACGAATGTTCCTGTCTCGATGCGATCCGGAATCACCGCGTGCGACGTCCCGTGAAGTTTCTCCACGCCTTGAACCCGAAGTTCCGAAGTTCCCAGCCCCTCGATTTTGGCGCCCATCTTGATCAGCAGTTCCGCGAGATCGGTCACTTCCGGTTCCCGCGCCGCATTCATCAGGACGGTTTCGCCCTCCGCGAGCACGGCCGCCGTCAGAATATTTTCGGTTCCCGTCACCGTTATCTTTTCGAAATGAATTTTCGCTCCATGCAGTCGCTTGGCCCGCGCTTCCACATACCCGTGATCAACTGTGATCGTCGCGCCCATTTTTTCGAGTGCCTGTATATGAAGATCAATCGGCCGCGCGCCGATGGCGCATCCGCCGGGCAGCGACACGCGCGCATAGCCGAATCGCGCGACGAGCGGGCCGAGCGTCAGCACCGACGCGCGCATCGTTTTCACCAGTTCGTACGGCGCTTCCGCGTGTGAAATCTCTTCGGCGCTGATGGTGACTTCAGTCGGCGGGTAAACTTCGCTTTGCACCTTCGCGCGCATGTGCGCGAGCAGCTTCGCCATCGTGATGATGTCGCGGACCGCTGGAATATTCGTGAGATGCACCGGCTCGTTCGTCAGCAGCGCCGCGGCCATCGCCGGCAGCGAGGCGTTCTTCGAGCCGCTGATCCGCACCGTGCCTTCGAGCCGGCGTCCGCCTTCGATTTTGAATCGGTCCATGCGTTTATTTTCTTGGGCGCCCGCGCAGCGCCGCGCCGTTCTCGAGCGCTTTTCTTAAATCTCCGCCCGCGGCGGCAAGCCGTTTTCTCGCTTCATCACGCGTTGCACCGCTCTTCAACATCACGAGCGCCGTCCGTAAATCGTGTCCCGACTGACGCAACGCGTGTTCCGCCGTCAACGCCATCTTCCCGCTCGCCTGTTCGAGTATCCTCACCGCACGTCGCCGCAACTTCTGATTCGTCATCGCCACATCAATCATCAAGTTGTCGTAAACGCGCCCCGCGCGCACCATCGCTCCAGTTGAAAGCATGTTCAGGACCATTTTCTGCGCCGTCCCCGCTTTCATCCTCGTCGAGCCTGTAATCACTTCCGCCCCTGTCTCCGGTGCGATCGTAACACGTGCCAATTTCGCGATCGCCGCGCCGCGATTCGCCGTCAGCGCCACCGTAAACGCTTTGCGTTTCCGCGCCTCACGAAGCGCCCCAAGCACAAATGGTGTCGTACCCGCTGCGGCGATCCCGACCACCACATCGTTCGCGCCCACGTGCTTCGCAGCAATTTCTCGCGCGCCTCGCACCCCCGAATCCTCGGCGTCTTCGACGGCGTCAGTCAGCGCGGTTCGCCCGCCGGCAATAATGGCCTGCACGCGCGCGCGTGGCACCCCGAACGTCGGCGGACACTCAGATGCATCGAGCGCCCCCATTCTCCCGCTCGAGCCCGCGCCCACATAAATCAACCGCCCGCCGCGCAGAAACGCCAGCGCAATCGCGTCCACAGCCCGCGCGATCGCAGGCAGTTCCCGCGCCACCGCACGCGCCACGCTCGCATCCTCGCGATTGATAATTCGCAAAATCTCGATCGTCGTCTTGCGATCCAGCCCCGACGAGCGTGGATTTCGCCGCTCCGTTGCAGGCACTTTAGGCGCGCGCGTTTTCATCTTCGGAATTATAACTTTGGAAATGCTTCGTCACGGAGAGAAGGCCGGAGTGTTTCGAGAATGTACCGAATGAACTAATGGGCCGCGGCACGCCCCGTCGCAAGCCCCAATCCCTCGACGACGGCATCATGCAAAATCGGCCGCACCTGGCGAATCTTGATATTTTCCGCCGTCGGATAAACGCGGTTCGTCAGCAGAATCACAAACAATTGTTTCTCAGGATCGATCCAGATAGAAGTTCCCGTGAATCCAGTATGTCCAAAACTATGCGGCGAGAAATATTCGCCGCTCGACGACGGCTCAACCGGCACATCCCAGCCAATCGCTCTCGCGGAGTTTCCAATTTGCACGCGTGCGGTGAATTCATCGATCGTCGCTCGTTCGAGCAGCCGGTGCTGCGCATAAATTCCGCCGTTTAGCATCATCTGCGCGAAAATCGCAAGGTCGCCGGCCGTCGAAAATAATCCCGCGTGCCCCGACACGCCGTCCATCGCAAAAGCGTTCCCATCGTGCACTTCGCCCTGGATCAAGCCCTCGCGGCCTTCCGCGTTCCTTTCCTCCGGCGGAATCAGCTTTCTCAGCGATTTCGGAGGCTCAAACATCGTGCGCGTCATCCCCAGCGGCTCGAAAATTTCATCGTTCGCAAACGCGTCGAGATCTTGCCCGGTCAGCCGTTCGATGATTTCGCCAAGCAACATGAAGCCCAAATCCGAATACTCGACCTTCGTCCCGGGCTCGGACACAAGCGGCTCGGCAACGACGCGCGCGATCACCTTCTCCTTGCCGTCAACTTCTTCGTAGAATTTCTTGTGCGCCGGAAGCCCCGAATCGTGCAGCAGCAAATTTCGCACCGTCACCTTCGCGCGCCACGCCGGACTCGGATCTTTGGCTGCCGCATTCATCCATTCAGGCAAATAGCGCGCCACCGGCAAATTGATATCAATCCGACGGTCTTCCTCGAGCAGCATAATCGCCGTCGTTGTCGCCACCACTTTCGTCACAGAAGCTAGGTCGTACATCGTCTCCGCGTTCACCGCCGGCGAAGTCTTCTCATAAGTAAACCGCCCGAACGGATGCACCGCGAGATTGTCGCCATAACCGACAGCGAGAACTCCGCCGGGAAATGCGCCGGTTGCCACGGCCTGATCAAGCACTTCGTACGCGTGCTTCAATCGCCCATTCATTTCGGTGGACGCGGCCTCGAGCGTCATCGAATATTTCGCAGCGGAAATTCCGTCGCCGCGCTTCGCCACTCCCGGCACCGTCACCGGGATTTTACCGCCAATCGCGTTCTGCCCAAAAATCGCGCGCGCCACCGCCCGCTGCGAAATATCAGGCGTGCTGAATTCCGCTATCCACGTCTTCGCATTCGGAAATCGCTCGATCAAATATGGACTGCCAAACGCCGCGACGATCACCGGCTTCGGCCCCGCAATCAAATCATTCACAATCGCAGCCTGTTCGTCCGGCAGTCCCACGCTTCCTTTTCGGTCGGCTACACGCACGTAAACCGCCGCGATCGCCACATCATATGTGTCCGGCGCGGGCATCTTCAGCGCGCCTACTTTCGAAAATTGCGTGTCCGCGCGCAACACCGTCACGGTGCTCACCTTCGATCGAATCTCTTCCTCGAAAGCCGTGCCTGGATACGGATCGGAATCACCAGAAAGCTGAACGAGAAGCAGCCGCAACGGCCGCGCCGCGTCGAGCGGCAAAACGTGCGCGCCATCGCGCAGCAGCGTGACGCCGCGATCTGCCATGTCCTGCGCCGCGGCGATAAATTCTGGCTTCCCAAATTTCGTGTTGATCGCATCGACGTCCACCAAGCGATCCTTGTCGAGTCCGAGTCGCGCCTTTGCGCGCAAAATCCGCCGCACTGCATCATCCACGCGAACCATCGAAATTCGCCCGGATTTCACGGCGTCTTCGAGCCCCTGCAGCGCCGCATCGTCATTCGGCGAAAGCAGCAGCACATCAGCGCCGGCCGCGACCGCACCCGCGGCTGCCTCGCCCGGCGGATAAAGCGACGTCACGCCGCCCATGTCGAGCGCATCGGTCACGATCAATCCTTCGTAGCCAAGCTCTTTTCGCAGCAGGTCCGTCAGAATGTGCGGAGACATCGTCGCCGGCAAGTTCGTGTCCGGCTCGAACGCCGGCACCGCTAGATGTCCCGTCATGATGCTGCCAACGCCCGCCGCAATCGCGGCGCGAAATGGAACCAGTTCCACACTCTCGAGCCGCGCGCGATCTCCCGGCACAGTCGCAAGCGCGAGATGCGAATCCACGCTCACGTCACCGTGGCCAGGAAAATGTTTCGCCGTCGCGAGCCCGCCGTTTTCCTGCACGCCGCGAACGAATTCCGAAACATATTCGCCGACGCGCTTCGGATCCTCGCCGAACGATCGAATATTGATGATGGGATTGTCGGGATTGTCGTTCACGTCGGCATCCGGCGCGAAAATCCAACGGATACCCGCCGCACGCGCCTCAAGAGCCGTCACTTTGCCGATCGTATAAGCGTCTTTGGGATTGTCCGTCGAGCCGACGGCCATCGCGAAAGGAAAACCGGTGCCCTCGTCAATGCGCATGGCCGTGCCGCGCTCGAAATCCGCCGAAATGATCAGCGGAATCTTCGCGCGTTTCTGCATTTGATTTCCAAGAACAGCAGCCGCGTAGACGCCCCCACGCTCGATGCCGAGCGGCTGCCGCCGCGTGCCAAGAATGAATCCGCCGATGCGCTTTTTCTCTACCTCGTCAACGAGATCCCGATAATCGCTGCTCTCCGTCGAAGTAAATTCGCCGAAGTAATACACCACAAGCATTTGCCCCAGTTTTTCCTGGAGCGACATACTTTTGAGGGTTTTTTCAACCCAGGCAGAATCGGCGGGCGCGCGTTTCAACTTCGCGGTTGCGGATTTCGCGGAGCGGCTTGCAGGTGTCATCGCAAGAAGAAAGCATAGCAGGAAACTCCAGCGTGCACGCATTCACTCGCGCCTGAGTTCCTGGATTGACGCCTGCATATCCTCGCTGTATATAGCACACGGGTTTATTCGAGACAACTCAGACGCCTTGCGCCCATTTATTCCATTCCTCTCGATTTTTCTGGCGGCGCCAATCTTCATCGCGGCGATCTCTCACGCGCCATCCTCTCAGCCGCGCCGGCCGGCTAGCAAAAACGCTAGCGCTCGCGTGAAAACCGGAATTGACGTTCTCGAAGTGGAAAAGTTTGCGCCGTTACGCGGCAAGCACGTCGGTCTAATCACGAATCAAACCGGCGTGGACGGCGCAGGCCGCCGCACGATTGATATTCTCGCGCATGCGCGCGGTGTAAGACTCGTCGCAATCTTCAGCCCCGAGCACGGCCTCGCTGGCCGCGGGGACGCTCGCGTTTCTTCAACCGCGGATCCCGTCACAGGCCTGCCAGTTTTTAGCTTATACGGCGAAACTCGACGGCCGACGCCTGAAATGCTGAAGGGAATCGACGCACTCGTCTTCGACATTCAAGATGCCGGCGTGCGTTTCTACACTTTCATCACCACAATGGCTTACGCAATGGAAGAAGCGGCAAAAGCGCACATCTCGTTCTACGTTTTGGATCGGCCCAATCCTCTGGATGGTGAAACGATCGAAGGCCCCATGCTCGATCGCGATCGCCTTTCATTCGTCGGCTACTTCCCAATGCCTGTCCGCTACGCGATGACCATGGGCGAACTCGCGCAAATGTTCAACGCCGAAAACAAAATCGGCGCAGACCTGCACGTGATCGCGATGAAAGGCTGGCATCGTTCCGAACGCTTTGAAGCAACCGGCCTAACTTGGATTCCTCCATCGCCGAATCTCCGCACCCTCAACGCAACTTTGCTTTATCCCGGAATCGAAATTCTTCAGGCCGGAGGAATTTCCGTTGGCCGCGGCACTCCGGCGCCATTCGAGATTTTCGGCGCGCCGTGGATTGAAGCCGATAAACTTGCGGACAATCTGAATCGCCGCAATGTCGCAGGCGTCCGGTTTGCGCCCGCACACTTCACGCCCACGTCTGGAATTAACCAAGGGCAATCCTGCAGCGGCGTTTCGCTTACAATCGCTGATCCCGGCGCACTTCGCTCAATGACAATGGGCCTCGAAATCGCCTCGACGCTCACAAAAACGTATTCCGAAGAATTTCATCTCGAGAAAATCATTGAACTTCTCGGCTCCGCTTCGACAGTAACTCGCCTGCAGAAAGGCGATTCGCCCGCCGCTATCGTCGCCAGTTGGACCGGCGATGTCTCCGCTTTTCGAAAGATGCGTGACAAGTATCTGCTGTATCCCGCAAAGTAGTCGCCGTGGCACAACTTCCAAAGGCATGGCTTGCATGGAGCACGGGCAAGGACAGCGCCTGGGCGCTGCACACTTTACGTAAGCGTCGCGAGTACGATGTCGTAGCGTTACTTACCACCGTGAACCGAACGCACGCCCGTGTCGCCATGCATGCAGTCCGCGAGGCCCTGCTCGAAATTCAAGCGCGCGCCGCGGGCCTGCCGCTGATTACCGTGCCGATACCTTCGCCGTGTACGAACGAGGTTTACGAGATCGCGATGGCCGCCGCGATGAAACGCGCACAAGAAGAAGGAGTCACGCACGTTGCGTTTGGCGATCTTTTTCTCGAAGACATTCGCCGCTATCGAGAAGAGCGCCTCGCTGCATGTGCTATCACGCCGTTTTTTCCGATCTGGAGAAGCGATACGCGGGCACTCGCGGAAGAAATGCTAGCCGCCGGCCTTCGCGCAATCATCACCTGCGTCGATCCAACGCGCCTGAGCCGCGATTTCGCCGGCAAAATTTGGGGCGAATCGCTCGTGCGTGAACTTCCGCCTGGCGTGGACTCATGCGGCGAAAACGGCGAATTCCACACATTTGCTTTTGCAGGTCCGATGTTCCAGCAATCGATCTGCATTCAACCTGGCCAGATCGTCGAGCGCGATGGCTTCATCTTTGCCGACGTGCTTCCATGCGAAACTGCCGGGTCGCCCGGCTGAGATTGCGGCTGCCGCGCCCTCCCGGTTACACTCTGCTCGATGCGAATTTGTTCTTTGCTTCCGTCGGCCACCGAAATCCTCTTCGCGCTCGGCCTCGAAGATTCCGTGTTGGGCGTGACGCACGAGTGCGATTTTCCGCCTGCCGCATCGAAAAAGCCCGCGTTGATTCAGCCGCGTCTCGATCCGACGGCGCCTGCAGCCGTCATTAATCAGCGCGTCAGCGAAATCATCCAGCGCGGCGAGAGTATCTATGCTGTTCGCGATGATCTTCTACGCGAGATCGAGCCCGATCTCATCATCACTCAGGATCTCTGCCACGTCTGCGCCGCATCTCCGGATGATTTGGCAACCGCGCTATCAAAATTAAAAAAGCAGCCGCGCATATTGACGCTCGCGCCCCACACGCTCGCCGATGTTTGGGACGACATTCGCCGTGTGGGAGTTGCCACCGGTACTGAGGGTGCCGCGAATGCTCTTGCGGAAAGGCTAGGCGCTGAAGTCGAAGCGGTTCGCGCCGCTACGAAATCCTTGCGTTTGCACCCGCGCGTGGCTTGCATCGAATGGCTCGATCCGCTATTCAACGCCGGACATTGGGTTCCGGAAATGGTCGAATGCGCAGGCGGAATTGATGTCCTCGCGAAAGCTGGCAAACCGTCCGTGCAGATCGTGAGCAATGATGTTGTCGCTGCGCAACCGGAGGTCATCGTCATAATGCCGTGCGGTTACGACGCGCCACGAGCGGCCCAAGAATTTCGCGCGACTTCATTCACGCACGATTGGCGCGATCTCCCCGCGGTTCGGAGCAATTCCGTGTTCGCCGTGGATGCAAACAGCTATTTCTCCCGCTCAGGACCTCGTCTCGCGCAGGGCACCGCCATCCTTGCCCAAATATTTCATTCCGATTTCGTCAGTTCCGAAGAGGCGCCAATTGCCTGCCAGCACATCAACATCGCAGCGTAGCGGCCCGGCCGTTATTGTTTTGCAGCCTTCCAGTGCCGGTAGAATAAAAGCCCGGAGAGCATGATCGCAAGTCCGATTGAAGAGCGTAGAGGGCGGTCAATCCAGATATTCAAAGTGAGCGCAGCCGCTCCCACCAGAAATAATCCGGGTACCACTGGATAACCCCACGTGCGATAGGGCCGCGGCATGTCCGGCGCGATCCGCCGCAAGCGGAACATCGCCACAACCGATAGCGCGTAGAAAATCCAGGCCGCAAAAACGAAAAGGGACGTCAGCTCCTCGAACGTTCCCGTGAGCGCCATGATGCTGGCAAGAGTTCCCTGAAAAATCAGTGCGCCGCCCGGAGTTCTGAATTTCGGATGCACGCTGGCAGTCACGCGAAAAAACAAGCCGTCGCGTCCCATGGCGTAGGGAACGCGCGCGCCGCTCAAGATTGACGAATTAAGCGTTCCCAACGCCGACACGATCATAGCGAGCGTAACCCAAAACGCCGCGCCGTGCCCGGCAATACTCACGACGACGTCCGATGCAACATGCTGCGACGCCGCCACCGCAGAAAATGGCAGCGCGTAGAAGCAAACCGCACTGAAAAGTAGATAAATAACCGTCACAAGAATTGTTCCGCCGGCAAGCGCCAGCGGGAAATTGCGCTGAGGATTTTGTATTTCCGAGCCCACGCGATTAAGATTTTCCCAGCCGTCGTATGCCCATAGCGCCGCCGCAAGCGCAGCGAGAAATGCTCCCAAGGTACTCGCGGATTCGCTCACAGGCCAGAACGGATGAAAGTGCGCAGTGCTGCCATGCGCGAACAGGAATCCCGCACCCACGATCGCCACAACAGCCGCGACCTTGAGAACCGTAAGCGCCACCTGCACCTCGCCGCCAAGCCGCACACCTAGATAATTAATGAACGTGAACAGCACGATTGCCGCGACGGCCGTTGGTTGCGCCCAGGTGAAGACGAAGTCGTACGGCTTGCCGGTAAAGGGAAGCGCAATATGCCAAGTAAAGATCGGCGCGGCGATGGTTGGAATCAAAAAGCTGAGAAATCGCGCCAGTCCGGCCGCAATTGATGACGAAGATGACGTTTCCCCGACCGTCGAATGCATCCATCCGAAAAGAAATCCCCAGACCGGACTCAAACCTTTACTGAGATAAGCATACTGTCCGCCTGCTTCCGGAATCGCCGCGCCGAGTTCTGCGAAGGAGAGTGCGCCGAAAAGCGACAGAAGCCCGCCGACGATCCATGCCGCATAAACAACGCTGACGGACCGGCCGACCGACGCCATTTCTCCCGGCTTCAGGAAAATTCCGGTACCGATCATCGTGCCGACGACGATTGCAACAGCGGCCCACGACCCCAGTCCCCGCACCAGCCCGAGCTGTTTTGCTTTCGGTCGTTCCTCTTTGGTCATTCGCTGAATCTCTCGGACACTCGTCCGCCATTTGTTCCGGCAATCGCACTCGCAATGCTTCCTGCGGCAAACGTAATCAGAGTGCCCGCGAGAACATACCAAGTCCACGCCAACGGCGTGAAAAGTTTCACGGCGAGCATTGCGGCGAGGCCAACGAACATCCCAACCAACGCACCCGTCGCATTTGCGCGCCGGTTCCAAATTCCGAGCAAAAATAATCCAAGCGTCGCGCCGTAAGTAAGCGACGCAATCGTCAGTCCGGCAACGAGCACAGGGCCCCAATGCACAAGACCCAGCGCACCGAGGACGACGCCCCATGCCAGCGTCATGCGCCGCGATTTTTTCAGCAGGGCAGATTGCGAGGCCACATCGTCGTAATTCGCATTCTTGCCGAAGTCCATTATTGTTGACGACGCCAGCGAATTCAGCGAGCCGCTCGCATTCGACATCGCGACCGCGAGAATTGCCGCGAGAACTAATCCCGTAAGACCAACAGGCATCTGGCTCACAATAAATTCCGGAAAAATCCGATCGGGATCGGCCGCAACCATTCCGGGAGCAGTGTGCTGATAGAAAACGAAAAGCATCACGCCGATAATTAGAAAAAGCGCAAACTGAAAAAATACGATGACGCCACTGCCAAGCAGCGCGGTTTTTGCGTCGCGCTCGGATCGGGCCGCGAGCAATCGCTGGACCATCGTCTGATCCGTTCCGTGGCTCGCCATCGTAAGAAATGTTCCGCCGATGAGGCCTGACCAAAACGTGTAGCTGCGCGTCAGACTGAACGTAAAGTCGAGAACTCGCAACTTTCCTCCAGCCGCTGCGGCCGCTTGCGTCACGCCAACCCATCCATCCGGAATTCGATGCAGCAGCAAAAAGAACGCTGCAATCGAACCCGTGATGTAAATGAAAAGTTGCAGCACATCCGTCCAAATTACGGCCTTCAAACCTCCTTCGAAAGTATAGAAAAGCGTGAGAACGGTGACGATCGCGATGGCCGCGCGGTCGCCTGTGCCAAACGCGATGCTCACCACCTTGCCCACAGCCGCTATTCGCACACCTTCGGCCAGGGCCCGAGTGACCAGAAAAACCACCGCAGCCGCGGACTTGACCCGCGGCCCAAACCTCTTCTCCAATAGCTGGTAGGCAGTATAGAATTGGCCCTGGAAATACCGGGGTATCAGCACGACACACAGAATTACCCGAGCCACCAAATAGCCCAGCACAAGTTGGAGGAATCCAAGGTTGCCGCCAAAGGCAATTCCCGGTGTGCCGATGATTGTGAGCGTAGAAGTTTCGGTGGCGACGATCGAGCACGCGAGCGCCCAAGCCGGCGCTGATCGGCCGCCGAGAAAATAATCCCGCACGTCTTTCTGGCCGCGTCGGAACCAAACGCCGAGCAGCGTGACGCCGGCGAGATATAGCAGGAGAATGCCGAGGTCGATTTGGCTGATCCGCATTCGGTTAAGGTGAGAAGCGCGATGCTATCGTCGCGCTCTCGATAGTGTCAAGCAAACGCACAACGCGTTCGTCACGAAATGCGCAGACCAAGGAGCAGCCGGCAATGAGTTATTTTCTAGGATTCGATGGCGGCGGAACGAAAACGGATTGCGTTCTGCTCGATGCGGAAGGACGCGTGCTCCGCAAAGCGCAAGGCGGCCCGTCGAACCCATTGCGTTCGGGCTATCCGAAAGCATGGTTCGCAGTGAGCGGCGCGGCCGATGCCGTGCTCGCGCGCCAATCCATTCGCGCGATTGATATCAACGGCATCTGCGCTGGATTCGGCGGCGCGGGACGGCCATCCGTTGCGAAGCGCATGAGCACGTTTCTCGAACGCTCCTTTCCGAAAGCCGAAGTAAAAGTCACCACCGACATTGAAATCGCGCTGGCTGCCGCTGCGCCCACCGGTCCAGCGGTGGTGCTGATGGCTGGAACAGGTTCGGTTGCCTACGGCCGGAACGCCGAAGGAAAAACCGTTCGCGCCGGCGGCTGGGGACCGTGGCTCGGGGACGAAGGCAGCGCGTTCGACATCGGGCGACGCGCGCTTACTGCCGTGCGCCGCTTCGACGATGGTCTCGGCCCTGCGACGATTCTCTCGACGCGCGTGCTGAAAGCTCTCGACTATCGCGAGTGGAGCGGCGTTATCGAGCACATCGCGAAAGATCCCGACGAAGTTTTCCCTCGCGTTTATCCGCTGGTGGCGCGCGCGGCGCAAGAAGGCGACGAAGTGTCGCGCACGATTCTCACCGGCGCTGCGGCCGCACTCGTCGAGTTGGCCGAGAACGTGATCACGAAACTCGGCCTCGCGGGCGAGGCGTTTCCGCTGATCCGTTCGGGCGGCGTTTTTGGCCATTGCGAATTTCTTGATTCGCTGGTTGATGCGCGGCTCGGAGAGATCGCGTCCCGCGCAAAGATCGGTCCGCTGCAAACATCTCCGGCGGAGGCTGCTGCGCAACTGGCTCGTTCGGCCGCTCGCCGCGCCGCCGATGTCCACTGACTCCACTGCCGATGCGGCGAGAGCGCGTCACGCTCCCGCCGAAGAGCTCCTCACTCTCGTTCACGACAAGAACGAAGTGGTTCTCATCGCGCTTCTTGAAAATCCCGCGCTCGACGAGTCGCACATCCACATTTTGCTTCAGCGTCTCGACATAAGCGCGACGGTGGTGGCCGCAGTCGCGCAGCAGACGAAATGGCTCAAGAACGAATCGTTGCGGCTCGCGCTTGCCGTGCACCCGCACACTCCGCCGCGCGTCGCGAATCCCATCGTGCGCCAGCTTTTCGTGTTCGACCTGGTTCACGTGAGCCTTGCTCCCTCGGCGCAGGCGGAAACGCGCCGGATTGCGGAGGAAATGCTTATCAGTAAAATTCCGCAAATCCCGATTGGGCAAAAGCTGACGCTTGCGCGCCGCGGGCCTTCTCGCGTTGCCGGCGCGATCATTCAGGAAGGGCACGTTGAAGCGACGACGGCCGCGCTCAGCAATCCATTTCTCTCCGAGAGCCAGATTCTGAAAGTTCTGGCGATGAGTGGAACGCCGGCGCGCGTCGTGCAGGCGATTGCCGAGCACGCGAAGTGGTCGTGCCATTACAACGTGCGGCTCGCGCTGGTGCGGAACCGGCATACTCCGCTGCGCGCCATCATGGCGTTTCTGCCAAATCTGACCGCGCAGGATTTGAAAGATATCTCGACGCTTCCGGGCATTCCGCCAAATATAAAGGCGTACATCCAGCGGGAAGTGGCGCGGCGTCTCGGCAGTAAGGGCAAAATGCCTCATCGTTAGTTTTACTCGAACGGAGCGCGCACAAGGAATGGAATGGCGAATAAATCCAAACAGGTGCGATGGATCACGATCAGCGGCGGCGTGCTGTTCGTCGGCATTTTGATCTGGTCGTCGTTCCGGCAGACGCAGGTGACGTACGAGGTCTGCACGACGTTTAACAACGCATCGCACTGTGCCACCGCTTCCGGTTCGAATTCCGAAGAAGCCATTCATAGCGCGCACGACATTGATTGCGCGCTTCTCACGAACGGCCGCGACGAGTTGATGCGCTGCTCCGATTCTCAGCCGGCCTCCGTGCGCCAAGTTCGATAGGTAAATCCGTCCGATCGCGTCTGCCAAAGACCCCCTGTTTTTCTATCGATTAGAAATGGCCCGTGATGATTGTTTTCTTTGAGTTACGGCGATTTCTAATCGTTTTGACTGTCGATTAGAAAATGAATGAAAAGCGAAAATGGAAACGAGAAAAGGGGAAGGGATCCGTTTGGCAGCTCCGGCTGCGTGCCTTCGAGACTCCCTTCCTGCGTGAGGGCAGGCTCGTGGCCGTTGTGACGGTAGCGGTCCTCTGCTTGATAACTCTATAATTATCATAATGTTAGAGTAATTAAATCGGCTGATTATATCATGCGCGACGGGGTGCGAGCAAATCCACAGCGTGTAGCTTGGGAGCGGGTTTTCCAGGAACAGATGTTGGAAGCTGGGTCTGCCCAGGCGTCGCCCGGAACCGATGAAGAGGAAGGGAGAACTTGCGATTGTACTGGTCCTCGACGACAATCGTTGCGTCAAATGGCTTCGTGGCGTCCGTTTCGAGCCGGGGGACAATGAAAAGCATGACCATGCACCGGTTGACGACGTTCGGTTTCACTTCAACCTCCACGAAAATCTGAGAACGGTGCTCGCCAATATATGCGGCGAGTAGGAACACCACTTCTTTCGTGTTGCTTGTCGTGAGGTCAATCCATCCGCCAATCTGCATTGCAGGTGCTTCGCCCTGCCTGCCCATGTGCCAGAATGATTGTGTCTGATTCCATGCCTAAAGAAGAGTCCCGTGACGATGGTCGCAACCGCCAGAACGGCAAGCGTGACCCACGTAGGAAGGGAAGTGGAAAGGGCCAGCTTTATCCATTCGAGCGAAAATGACGCGTGTATAGGAGTTCCCGCGAGCCATAGACTCAAGAAAATGAGCGGTATCCCTGTGACAAGGGTGATAATGGTTGGAATGACCCACAATTCCTTGGTCTTCGGATTCATCACTGGATTTTAGCCTGTCGGTAAGCCTTCTGGACAGACTCAGTATGCCTGCCACATTATCCCTTCGCAAATTGGCAACGATAAACACGTTTGTGCCAATTAATGGAGTGGCTCCCGGATTACCAGCACTGTGGAACTATCCAAGAACGGGGTTTGGGGAAATGAAGAATTAAATTTTGGGGCGGATATCACATTCATCGCGAATGAGCATGGCGTGACGCCAAGATTGCAAATAAAGGCTTTGGACGATCGGTCGGTGGTCGCTGGGGTTGTAGAACAGTTCGGCTTTTGGCTCCCGTCTGGAGAGGTTCTTCAATCGCTGCCCCGTATGCCTCCCAACTTGGACGACACAGCGATAATCTCTTGGCTTTTGGAACCGGACTTGGCAAATAACCCGAGCGTAGCCACGTCGTCTTGAATGAAACCAGTCTGCACGGTTGTCCATCGCGAAAATTCTGCCCGCTCATAGTTTCGACAGAGTACAGCATTGCCATCCACATGGCGGGCGGCGCGCCGCTTCTTAAGTTTGAATTGGATTCGATGCTGACTGCGGTTGCCGCAATCCTTGGTCCACGGGTGCGGTTTTTGGCATGCCTTTCGTTTGACCTGAGTTCGCAGAGTGTTGAACTGCAGATGCTCTTGGCCGTAGATCCGAATCAGAGCGCGCAGCCGCGGCTGAAGCGGGAGAGAGTGGAGCGCGGATTTTTTCGGAGCGCTGAAGCGCTCCTCCCCCGCATGAATGCAGGGGGCTCCCACCGAAATGCGAACAGGCTCCCACCGACAGGCGACTGCAGATCCCTCACTTTGTTCGGGATGACAACTGTGACGCGCGGTGTACAGGTTACGTCAGAGAAAAGACAGCTGCGCCACCCCGGCTCAGATTCTTCGCGGGTTCTTCTCGCAATCAGAGCGCGCAGCCGCGCAATATTGATCGGATTCGATTTCAACGCGATCAAGTCCGCCGGCATCGGTTGGCAGAACGGAGAAGAGGACCTGAGACTGGTAGTTCGCAATCGTGGATAATCGAGATGTGGGAACTAAACGATACCGCGTCTCGTACATTCGAGAGCGTGTTTATGCCTAAGTTAGCTATTGTGTGTGTTTTATTCTTGACCGTTCTCGCAATCCCGGCTCTCGCTCAGGAGATCTCCGGCGATTGGATCGGCCAACTGGATAGCGGTTTCAAGGTCCGCGTACACTTAGAAAAAAGCGCCTCCGGCTATAGCGGCCATCTGACTAACTCGAGCGGCAACGAAACCGACTTTGACCAAGTTACGTTCGATGGCACGCATCTGCATTTTGCAATAAGCAGTCTCAACCTGCGCTACGACGCCACCTGGAACGATCAAGAAAAAGCGTGGAACGGCAGTTTGACTTTTCAGCAGGTTTATCCGCTGACTTTGAAACGCGCTGCGGCGTCAGACCTTGCACCCGTCGAGCACAAACGGCCACAAGAAGCGGCAATCATGGCCCATAGCCACCCCTATGTGGACCGGGACGTTCGATTCGAGAATCCAGCCGGTCATAACCAGCTTGCTGGAACGCTCAGCGTGCCGGGCGAGAAAGGGCCGTTCCCAGCGATTGTCCTGATCTCCGGCACAGGCCACAACACACGTGATGAGGATGTATGGGGACACAAGGTATTTTTCGTTCTGGCCGACGCGCTGAGCCGCCAGGGCATCGCGGTTCTTCGCTACGATAAGCGTGGCACCGGTGGCTCAACTGGCGACTACGATGCAGCCACGACGCTCGACTTTACCTCCGACGCCGAAGCAGCCGTAACTTGGCTCAAGACCCAGCCGGGGATTGACCCGCACCGCGTTGGCGTGCTCGGGCACTCCGAAGGGGGCATCATCGCGCCCGCCGTTGCCGCCGAAGACAAGAGCGTCGCCTTCGTCGTGATGATCGCCGGCCCCGCCATTCGCGGCGACAAGCTCTTCGTGCTGCAATCGGCCATGACCGCAACGACCTATGGTGCGTCGGACGGCTACATTGCCAAACGCAAGATTTTCGATCAGGAGTTATATGACTCCATCATCTCGGCACCCTCTGATGCGGTTGCGCTCGAGCGTGCCAAAGCCATCGTCGCGCAAGGCGTAGCCGAAAAAGTCGTCGATGCGAACGAAGCGAAAACCCTCGCCGAGGATGATACCCGGCCCTGGGAGCGCTACTTCCTCGCTTATGACCCCGCACGAACGCTTACTTCGCTTAAAGTTCCGGTTCTGGCACTCAATGGATCGCTGGACGTGCAGGTGCCGGCAAAAGAAGATCTTGCCGCTGCACGCGAAGCGCTGAAGGGCAATCCCAACGCGACGGTCATCGAGTTGCCGGGGATGAACCACCTCCTGCAGGATGCCAAAACCGGTTCTCCCAACGAATACAACGACATCGAAGAGACGATGTCGCCCACTGCCCTCAAGATCATTACCGACTGGGTGCGGATGCAGACCAGCGTGCGCTGAAGGCAAACCGGCGAAAGAGCAAGTTGGACTATGTTGAGGAGCGCAGCTGCCCAGCAGGTCGTTTGTTTGACCTGAATCCGCAGGGTCCTGAGCTGCAGATGGTCTTGGCCGTAAATCTGAACCCGCGCGCGCAGCCGCGGCTGAAGCCGGAGAGAGTGGAGCGCGGGTCTTTTCGGAGCGCTGAAGCGCTCCTCCCCCGCATGAATGCGGGGGCTCCCACCGACAGGCAAACGCAGATCCCTCACCTCGTTCGGGGTGGCAACTGTGACGCGCGGTGTTCAGGTCATATCAGAAAAAAGACCGGTTGCAACCCGCCCTATTGCGCACGTCCCACACCCGGAGAACCGCACCCTTCCAAAGCAAAGGGACGCGGCACCCGTGCGACTACCCGACCATCGAAATCAGTATTTGATGAAATACCGGAGAGGAATTCAGGTCATCTCAGAAAAAAGATAGTCTGCGCCACCTGCTCAATGCCTGTTCCATTCCGCGTTACGTCACGTCAGCGTCATACCGCGAGCACTGGATTCCAGTTCCGACCCTCTACCATTCATAATTCCAGTGATTTTGGAGCCATGATCTGTGCCGGAATGCTGGGAATAACTGGAACGGCATGGCTGGAAATTAGGCCTCGTGGCGTCAAACGATCAAGAATCGGTGCCGTGCCCGAACTGCGGAAGTTTGGAAACTCGCCGGTCTAAAAGGCGCGGCCTTTTCGATAACCTTTCGTCAGTTCTTGGATTCCTTCCTTATCGGAGTGAAAGCTGCGACCGTCGCTTCTTGAAATGGAGTTTGGGTGCGAGTCGCGACTTGCGGTCAGATTGAAAATTTGCCGTTCGGTCAAAATTTTCTGTGTAGAGACGGCTACGCGGCGGCAGCTTCAAGCGGATATTTTATTGTCGGCCCGGTAGGCGTAAATACGCTTGTAGCAGCCGTTACATCGAAAAGGACGGACTGAAGTAATCCAACAAGCGATCTGCTCTGCAATACCCCTGCGCTTCGAGCGATAGATATTTCTACTGCCACAGATCGGACATTTGTCGGAACGGATGATGTGGACGATCTTCATTAGAGAATTGGCGGCAGAATCGAGTTTTTGAAAGGCGATAGCGACCCCCGTGAGCGGAAGCTCACAGCTCGGGCAGGGGCCGTTTCATTCGCCTGTGGTCTGGAAATCGCCCGCACGACGCCAGCATCTCGCCGTTGCGGGACTTAGCCGGGTAGTGTTAGCTAGCAGACGTAAGGTTTGAGGCTGCGTTCGCGAAGACGGCGCTAATCGTGTTGCCGAGCGTCTTCATCGTGGTAATCGCAACCAACGCAACCAGAACGAGCAACAGAGCATATTCCGTCAGGTCCTGGCCTGCATCTTCGCGATAAAGCCTGAGCATTAGTTCCTTCATGATCTAATTTCCTCCGTGAGTTTCGAATCTGGGACGAGCACCCGCATAGGATAGAGCAGGTAGCGTGCCAAGTGGGGAAGCCGCCTGAAAAATCGAAGTACTTTAATTTCAAGAGATTAGCATAGTGACAGTCTGCGGCGGTGGAAGAATTATGCACACAGGCGAAACCATTTCACCTCTTAAACTCGGCGCAATTCACATGACCGTGCGGGCGACAACCAGAATCACTTGCCGGAAGACTGCGGATGGGAAAATTCCGGGGTGGTGTCTCGCTTGTTGGGCAGGTGGCGTCGCATCGAGCGGCATGTGCGGCCGCAAATTGCTTGTTTTCATTTATAATGCGAGGCTCGAAACGGTCGCCGAGGGCGAGACCGACCAAGCGAAATTAGAACGGTAAGAGCAGAGACTTAAACTCATGCTCAGGAGGGAAATTGTGTTACGCATAAACGACGAAGCTCCCAATTTCAGCGCCGAAACTTCGCAAGGCACGCTCAACTTCCACGAGTGGATGGGCAACGGTTGGGCCGTCTTGTTCTCGCATCCCAAAGACTTCACGCCAGTGTGCACCACGGAACTGGGTTATATGGCCGGGCTGCAGCCCGAATTCGAAAAGCGCAATTGCAAGATCATCGGGTTGAGCGTGGACCCGGTGAGCAGTCACAGCAAGTGGGCTTTAGATATCGAAGAGACTCAAGGCCACAAGGTGGCATTCCCCATGATCGGGGATCCGGAACTGAAAGTGGCCAAGCTTTATGACATGCTGCCGGCCGATGCCGGCGATACGTCCGAAGGCCGCACGGCGGCCACGAACGCCACCGTGCGTACCGTCTTCGTGGTCGGTCCCGACAAGAAGATCAAGCTGATGCTCAGCTACCCGATGAGCACCGGCCGCAACTTCGACGAAGTGCTGCGCGTGCTCGATTCGATGCAACTCACGGCCAAGCACAAAGTGGCCACGCCGGTGAACTGGAAACAGGGTGAAGACGTCATCATTCTGCCAGCGGTGACGGAGGAAGAGGCCAAGCAGAAGTACCCTGGCGGCTGGAAGGCGCCCCGGCCTTATCTGCGGATTGTTCCCCAGCCGAAGTAGCAAACGCGAGCGAGGGTGATGCCGCGTGATCTTTAAACAGTTCTACCTGCCGTGCCTGGCTCATGCTTCCTAGATTATTGGGGACGAGGAGACGGGCACGGCGGCGGTTGTTGGCCCGCAACGGGACACCGACCAATACATTTCCTTTGCCGCCGAGCACGCGCTTGAGATCAAGCACGTATTCCTGACGCGTCTCCATGCTGATTTCGTCGCCGGACATTTGGAATTGCGCAATCGCGTAGGCGCAACAATCTATCTCGGCGCCGCGGCTAAAGCGGACTACACGTTTGCTCCTGTTTGCGATGGCGACATTCTCGAATTTGGGCGAGTACGCCTAAAGGCGACGGAAACTCCGGGGCATACGCCGGAGTCAATCTCGATCGTCGTCTACGATCTGAACATCAGTGATTCGCAGCCCACGCCGTACTTACAGGGGACACTCTACTCATCGGCGATGTAGGGCGGCCCGATCTGCGCGCAAAGACTCTGATTGAGCAGGGCGGTCCAATGTTGTTATTATGACCGCCGCCAAAAGACGTTTTGGCCGCAGTTGACATTCCAGCCCGCCCACCGGCGAGTGTTCCAAAATCAACTGCAGCACAAACCAAAAAATCTAGAACTACTCAAAAGGGGGACACCATGACCCAAACCACTGGTACTCAACGAAGCAGCGAGCAGGCGGATGCTATTCGCCCGTTTCAGAAGGTGAATGTTCCGGAAGCAGAACTTGCCGAATTGCGCAGGCGCATCAATGCGACAAACTGGCCTGAACGAGAGACGGTTACAGATGCATCGCAGGGCGTGCAGCTTGAGACAACTCAGAAACTCGCACGCTATTGGGCGACAGACTACGACTGGCGCAAGATCGAGACGAAGCTGAACGCGCTGCCGCAGTTCATCACCGAAATCGATGGGCTAGATATCCACTTCATCCACGTTCGTTCAAAACACGAAAATGCGTTGCCACTGATCGTTACACACGGATGGCCCGGCTCGATCGTCGAACAGATGAAGATCATCGATCCGCTGACCAATCCGACAGCGCATGGCGGCAGCGCATCCGATGCGTTCCATCTGGTGATTCCGTCAATCCCGGGCTACGGATATTCAGGAAAACCGAGCACCACCGGGTGGGACCCCGCCCACATTGCACGGGCCTGGATCGTGCTGATGAAGCGCCTGGGATACACGAAATTCGTGGCGCAGGGTGGCGATTGGGGCGCGATCATCACCGAGCTGATGGGCGCGCAGGCGCCGCCGGAATTGCTGGGCATTCACACCAACATGCCTAACGTGATTCCAGTCGACATCGACAAGGCAGCTTTTTCCGGTGCGCCGGCACCAGCAGGTCTCTCAGCCGACGAGAAGGTCGCTTACGAGCGACTGAGCTTCGTCTACGCAAAGGGCATCGGCTACGGCTTCCAGATGGGGCTGCGACCGCAGACGCTGTACGGAATCGCGGATTCACCCGTCGGCCTGGCGGCTTATTTCCTTGATCACGACGCGCGAAGTTATGAGCTTATCGCGCGCGTCTTTGACGGACAGTCTGAGGGCCTCACGCGCGACGACATACTCGACAACGTCACGATCACCTGGTTGACGAAAACGGCGCTTTCTGGCGCGCGTCTCTATTGGGAGAATTGGGGGGCGTCGTTCTTCGCTGTCAAGGGCGTCGATGCTGCCATCCCGGTTGCCGTGAGCGTCTTCCCCGACGAGCTCTATCCAGCGCCGCGGAGCTGGGCAGAGCGGGCGTATCCCAAACTGATCCATTACAGCAAGGTTGAGAAAGGCGGGCACTTTGCGGCCTGGGAACAGCCGAAGCTCTTTTCAGAAGAGGTGCGCGCGGGCTTCCGATCGCTGCGGTAAGGTTCTTCACCAGAGACGAGAGGATGATGACCCAATCCAGCGCTACACAGCGAGGCAGCGAGCCGGCAGATGTGCAGTTCAACACCGACCGCACCCATGCGGGCCGGTGGACCATCACCTTCAGCAACCCGCCGATTAACATGTTTGTTCCCACGACAATCGTCGAATTGGGAGCGCTAATGACCGACCTCGAGGCGGACCCGTCCGTGAAGGTCGTAGTGTTCCAGTCGGCGAATCCCGATTTTTTCATCGCCCATCTCGACGTAGCCAAGGCAGCTGAACGGCCAGAGGTGCTGGGCCTTTGGCGCGACTTTGTGCTGCGCCTCTCGTCCGCGCCAGTCGTGAGCATCGCCAAGATTCGCGGTCGCACGCGCGGCATCGGCAACGAGTTCGTACTGGCCTGCGACATGCGCTTTGCCAGCCGGCAAAGCGCTCTATTCGGAAACCCCGAGGTCGGCGTCGGGCTGGTCCCGGGCGGCGGCGCGCTGGAGTGGCTCCCGCGCTTGGTCGGCCGTTCGCGCGCACTTGAGATAGTCCTCAGCGGCGACGATTTCGATGCAGATATCGCCGAGCGCTATGGCTGGGTGAACCGCACGTTGGACGATGCCAACCTCGACTCGTTTGTCGATGCGCTCGTCCGGCGTCTGGCCTCGTTCGACCGTGAAACGCTAGGCGCGGCGAAGGCCCAGATCAATCGGTTCGGGACGCCGACAGCTGCCGAGATTCAGTCGAGCAACGACTTGTTCTTCCCATTGCTGGCCTTGCCCGGTGCACAGGCGCGCCGCGCCAAGATCCGCGACATCGGTTACGGAGTTCCGAGCGACTTCGAATTGAACTTCGGCCGGTACCTCCCTGCACTCGGACGGGCCGACGACGATGACACGGATAAGGCTGTCGGAGGGGACAAGGGCGAGCTTCTGATCGAAGGCGACACGGGCAAAGTCCACAGCAAGTCTAGTATTCGCGCCTTCGTCGGAATCGCTCCCGATATGTTCGCCGTCGACACCGTCGCATTTCATAATCTTCAGAATGCCTTCTACAAGGAACACAGGTATGACGGCGATTCGTTCCTGCGCCATCGCCAGAACTTCTTCAACAATCGCAATGTCACCGCGATTGTCCTCGAAGTCCCAAACCATCTGATCGGCAAGGGAACGGTTCATGCCTGGGCCACGGTGTCACTTTACGGCCATGCTCCCGAGATGCAGGTGTCACGTTGGGGCCTTCCGCTCATCACGCACCTCTTTCTCAACGATCCCGGCAATCAAGAGGTGAAAGAGACCTACAACAAATCGGTGCCATCAGATGACATCGCTTTACTCTCGGGATACATCGCAGACTTTACCCACAAGATGGCTACCTACGCAGGATCTGTCATGAACCCGGAAGAATACGGAAAGCAAACGGCCTCTCGACTATGCCCGATCACCTTGCCCTATGAGTTAGGAACGGCAGCTGCATTTGATCTCGCGGGATTCAATGGGAGGCCACTGGGCGATGATGTTGTGGATGTCATGCTTACATTGGCGTCAAACAAGTCCCTCCAGGGCGGCGTTGCCCCTGATCGCAATCGGATCCGTACCGAGTTCCCATATTTTGGTGAGCCCTATTCGAAGGAAGAACAGAAGAATGTCGTACCATGGCATCCAAGAACCAGCCGATGACTCCTGCATGACCAAAGGAGTAGCAGTATGACCCCCGACCGCATCCGCCAGATCTTCAAGGCTCTCGAGTCCGGCGATGGCTCCGCCTTTTTCGCCCACGTCGCCGATGACGTCGACTGGACGGTGATGGGCACGCACCCGCTGGCGGGTCACTACCATAGCAAGGCCGCCTACGCCGGCACGTTCGCCAAGCTGGGCAAGGTCTTGCCGCAAGGCGCCCAGTTACACGTCGAGCATGTCTTAGTGAAGGACGACGAAGCCGTCGTCGAGCTTCGGTCTCTGGCGACGGCGAAGAACGGGATGCGGTTCGACAACCGCTACTGCATGGTGCTCGGATTCGAGGGCGAGACCATCGTCCGCGGCCGCTCTTACCTTGACTCGGCGCTCGTGGCGCGTCTGTTCGAGGAAAATCCAATCACGTGAGCCGCCCAAGCTGAAGCATCGCAGGAGAACCTTCATGATCGAAACTACTTCAGGGCAGCCAGACGACAGATCGCGCCGTCACTTTCTCAAGGCGAGCTCGATGTTGGGCCTGGCAGTCGCATTCAGCCCGGTGACGACCGACGAGGCATTTGCAGATTCCAGAATTACTGAAAAAGAGGACACCGTGACCCAAAGTAGTGCTGCACAACGCGGCAGCGAGCAGACAGCCGACGAGACTACTATTCGCCCGTTTCATGTGAATATTCCAGAAGCGGAACTTGTGGAATTACGCAGGCGCATCAACTCGACAAGGTGGCCTGATCGGGAGACGGTCCCGGATGAATCGCAAGGCGTGCCGCTTGCGACAATGCAGGAACTCGCCCGCTATTGGGCGACAGACTACGATTGGCGCAAGTGCGAGGCGAAACTGAACGCCCTGCCGCAGTTCATCACCGAGATCGATGGGCTGGAAATTCATTTCATTCACGTTCGTTCGAAGCATGAAAATGCGTTGCCGCTGATCGTCACGCACGGATGGCCCGGCTCAGTCATCGAGCAGCTGAAGATTATTGATCCACTTACCAATCCAACGGCGTACGGCGGGAGCGCATCGGACGCCTTCCATCTGGTGATTCCGTCGCTACCGGGGTTCGGGTTTTCAGCGAGGCCCACCACTTCCGGCTGGGGTCTGGAGCGCACTGCGAGTGCCTGGGTAGTGCTAATGAAGCGCCTTGGATACTCAAAATTTGTGACACAAGGCGGCGATTTGGGCGCGGGTGTCTGCACTGTGATGGCCAAACACGCACCCCCAGAATTGCTGGGAATGCACACGAATTTCCCAGGGGCTATTCCGTCCGAGATGGCGAAGGCGCTCCAGTGCGGCGATCCACCGCCATCCAGTCTCTCAGCCGACGAAAGACGCGCGTACGAGCAGCTCGCTGTCTTATTCGCGAAGCGACGTGCCTACGCACAAATGATGGCGACGCGCCCGCAAACGCTGTACGGATTTGCGGATTCGCCCGTCTGCCTGGCTCTTTGACCACCCTGACGGTTATGGCCAGCCGGCGGCACCGATCACCTCGGCAGTGCTCGGGCGCACGATCAATGGTCACTCCGCAGGTGACCTTACACGAGACGACGTGCTCGACGACTTCACACTCTACTGGTTGACGGACACGGCGGTTTCTGCGGCTCGTTTCTATTGGGAACTTCAGCTCAATCTTTATAACGCGGCCA
>PMAA01000054.1 GCA_003152355.1 Acidobacteriota bacterium
GGAGTTTCTGGATGGCGTGACGCTGAAGCATCTGATCGGCGGAAAGCCTGTCGAGACGGAGGTTTTGCTTGGTTTGGCGATTGAGATTGCGGACGCACTCGATGCCGCTCACGTCCAAGGCATCGTTCATCGAGACATCAAGCCGGCCAATATTTTCGTCACCAAACGAGGCCACGCAAAGATTCTCGATTTCGGCCTCGCGAAGACTCTTCCATCCGCATCGGCGCTCTCGATGTCGGCGACGCAGGATACCGTCGATGCAGTTGCTCCCGAGCACTTGACGAGTCCGGGCAGCACCCTCGGCACGGTCGCGTACATGTCGCCGGAGCAGGTGCGCGCCAAAGAATTGGACGCCCGAAGCGATCTGTTTTCTTTCGGAGCCGTGCTCTACGAAATGGCGACAGGCACGTTGCCGTTCCGCGGAGAAAGTTCGGGAGTCATCTTCCGCGAAATCCTGGATCGCGATCCTGTTCCCGCGATCCGCCTGAATCCTGATATTCCTCTCAAGCTGGAAGACATCATCTCGAAGGCGTTAGAGAAGGACCGCGAGACGCGGTATCAACACGCGTCCGAAATGCGCGCGGATCTAAAGCGGCTGATACGGGAGACCGAAACCAAGCGCTCAGGGACAACGCTGGTAGCAGTTTCCGACTCGGAACCGCTGTCCTCCGCGAATAGCGGTTCCTCCTCCCGCGAATCTGCCGTTCGAGCTCACAGCGCCGTGAGAGCAGAGCCACAAATCGCAGCAGGGGACGCCTCCGGCAGTTCCGTTGTCGTCGCTGCCGCAAAGCAGCACAAAGGCGCACTTATCGGCGGCGTTGTGCTGCTGCTGATTCTGATCGCCGCAGCAGGCTACGGCGTTTACTCCATTACTTGGCGGCGGCAGAGCGGCGATCCCGTTCCAGAACTTCACGATTACACAAATCACGGATAACGCCAAATCGCAGGCCGCCGCCATTTCTCCTGACGGAAAATATGTACTCAGCGAAGTCGTTGACGCAGGAAAATCCAGTCTCTGGCTTCGGCACATTCCGACCAACAGCGATACTCAAATCGTCGCTCCTGTGGACGCGGCATTCAGGGATTTCAAATTTTCTCCCGATGGAAATTTTTTCTACTTTCGCAGGGCGACGACGTCCGTTCAGGATACGTGGGACGTCTACCGCGCGCCTGTGCTCGGCGGCAATCCGCTAATCGTCGAGCACAACGTTGATTCCGCGATCGCGATTTCTCCCGACGGCAAGCGCATCGCCTATCAGCGCGATAACGATCCGGATGTTGGCAAGTTCCAGTTTCTCATGGCCAATTCGGACGGAACCGGCGAGAAAATGATCTCCGGCGGTCCTCTGACTGCCTCGAATTTCTATTTGGAGTGGTCACCCGACGGCAAGCGAATCGCAATGACGAACGGCGGCCGAAGGGCTGGTCCGATGCAAGTCATGGATCTCGCCTCTGGCAAAGTTCAAGATCTGACGGCCCTCCAGGGATTCTCCTTCTACAACGTAGCGTGGCTGCCCGATGGAAGCGGACTTGTGGTTCAGTATCAGGATCTGAGCGCGGGTGTGAATCACAATCAAATCGGCTTTGTTTCCTATCCGGCTGGCCAGTTCCATACGATTACAAAGGACACGAACAGCTACGAAACGTTGACTCTCGCGGCCGATGCGAAGACGCTGGCAACCGTACAGTCGAAACGCCTTTACACACTGCACTCAATTCCGGCGGCGGGAATGGGTGCGAACGAATCCAGTCCCGCGATCCCGCAACAACAAAAAGGTCTGATGAATTTCGCGTGGGCCGGCAACGACGGATTTTTCTTGGCCGAGGATAATCATGTCGTGCGGGTTTCGTCGGACGGAAGCAACAAGACTCCGATCTTGAGTAACGTAGCGCCATCGTATATTTCGGTATGCCCGGATGGACGAACACTACTTCTCGCTTTAGTCGGCCAGGGCGGCGGAATCGGCACGAACGTCTGGCGGATCAATGCGGATGGAACGAACCTGAAGCAACTCTCGACTGGAACCGCGGATACCGCGCCCGAATGTTCCCGCGATTCGAAATCGGTGTACTACGGAATCCGCACTACCTACCAAATCGAACGCGAGCCAATTGATGGCGGGGCGCCCGACACCGTTCCCGGAACGCCGATACCCAACGACATCATTTCCGGGCACTACCTCGATATTTCACCCGACGGCAAAACGATTGTCCTCTCGGTGGACAACGGCGGAGCGGTTGGAATCGTGAAGATCGCCCTTCTTCCACTCGACGTCGGCCCGCAACCGCAGGTGCGCGTGCTCGCTGCAAATCCGGCGATTTCCGATGGCCCCAGATTTACCCCCGACGGAAAGGCGCTGGTATATCCGATCAGGCAGGGCGGCGTGGGCAATCTTTGGCTCCAGCCGCTCGATGGCTCGCCGGGCCGCCAGATCACGAATTTCAAAAGCGACGTCATTCCGTCGTTTCGGTTTTCACCGGACGGTAAAACTATCGGCGTACTTAGCCTTCGCACCGAAGCCGACGTCGTATTGATTCGCGAGGCTCGCCAAGCGTCGCAGTAATCCCTGTAGCTCACGCCTGCCCTGTAGCTCACGTCCCCGGCGCGACAGCGTCGCGACGAGACGTGAGGCATTTCCGTCGCGTGATGCCTGTCACGATTCGCCCGCAAGTGCCGCGCTCCACTTTTCAGGCGGGCGTGATATCGAAAATGTCCGCTTCGAAAGGTTCGAGTCGAACGTAGAGGCCGAGATTGCGGATTTCGTCGGCGTCGCGCACGTAGCGATTGTTGTTGATCACGTCAGCGAAAACGTATTGGCGGCCCGCCGCGATGCGATCGCCGAGCCGGATTCTCGCCTGAGCCGCACCGCCGGACAAATTCACGACGACCAGCTTCCAACTTTTTTCATCCTGCCAATCGTAAGCGATGAGCGCGCCGGCGGAATCGTCTCCCTGCGCCTCGGGATTTAGCTGCCGCCATCCGCCCGAATGAAAAGTATCGGCGCGCGTCAGTTGCAAAAGGTTTTTGTAGAACGCCTGAATTGCAGTATCCACGGGCTCATCCGCAATGTGCGAGAGCTGAATCGGAAAATGAATCTTGCGGTCTTCGAGTTGGCCTTGATGATAAAAGCGCATTCCCGGCGCGGTCCCAAAAATAGTGGCTGCGGCGCGCAACCGCTCGGGACCAAAAACTTCAGCGCTGCGATCTTCATCGTGATTTTCGATGAATCTTGCGAGGCGCCGCTGAAATTCCAAATCGCCGGAAAGCTGCGCGCGCAATTGGTCCGCGCGATTCCCGCGCAGCGCGTCATAGAAATTCTTGTCGTAGCTGAAATCAAAGCCGAGCTCGATCATCCGCGGCTCGGTTCCCCAATACGCTTCCGCGAGCAGCGTGAAATTGGGCAACGCTGCGCGAACGTCCTGCCAGAATTCTCGCGGCGGCGCGCTCAGGCCGCCGAGTTGCGCGCCCCAGATTCTCGCGAAGACTTCGTTTAGCGCGAGCATGGCCATGTCGCAGCGCAGGCCATCGCAGTGCTGCGAAATCTTCGCGAGCTCGGCGAGCAGCGCGGCGCGCAGGCTTGGCTCGAAATGATTGAGTTGCACGACGTCGCGCCACGGCGGGAAATAAGGATCGCGCGCACGAGCAATCACGTACGCGCCGGAGGGCGATTCCATTTGATAGAACGCGATGGGATCGTCGTGCAATTCTTCGACGGTGCCATGAATGAAATATTCCGGATGCTCGCGCGTCCACGGATGATCGAGCGCGACGTGATTGGGAACGAAATCGAGCATCAAACGCATGCCGCGCGCGTGGAGTTTTTCGCGGGCGGCATCGAGCGCACTCCAATCCGCGAGGCGCGCGTCAGGTTCGTAGCGATGGATAGCATAGGGCGAACCGACCACGTCGTTCATCGTGCAGCCGGGAAGAGCGCGGCGAAAATCCACGAACGATGCGGAGTCGCCGCGGAATTCGCGGCGCGATTCGGGGCTGCGCTCCCAGATTCCCATCAGCCAGATGAAGTCGAAGCCAAGTTCCGCGAGCGCGTCCCAATCGGAATCGGGAACATTGCGGAGAGAAATATTCCGGCAGAGGCGTCGCGATAAATCGTAGAGCCACGACCAGGTGTTGATTTCGTAGAGGTGCGGATGATTGCGAATCGGATTCATCGAGTGCGCGCAGAATTCGGAAGCGCAGCGATGGTGAGACTAAGCGGCGCGCGGAACCGTGTCAATCAGAAATGTCCGGCGCGAAAATCGGCCGGCTAATTTCACTGGATTTCCTGCGAACCAATTTTCATTCGCTTAATGTCGCCGAAATAATGTCATCGAATTATTTTTAGCGGACTTCGGTGGTGGGAATTGAGACGCAATTGCGGCCGCGGCGTTTTGCGGAGTAGAGGGCGACGTCGGCTTGCACGATCAGGCGCTCGAGATCGGGGACCTGGCCGCGGCGGAAACTGGCGACGCCAAAACTTGCGGTGAGGCTGACTTCCTGGCCGTTGAAGACGAAGCGTTGCGCTTCCACCTGCGCGCGCATGCGTTCGATGGCGAGTTGAATGCCTTCGGGCTGCGAGTGAGTGATGATCATCAGAAATTCATCGCCGCCGATGCGGCCGCAGATGTCGGAAGAGCGCGTATTGGATTTCAGAATTTCGGCGAATTTTCTGAGCACGGCGTCGCCGGCGTCGTGGCCCCAGGTGTCGTTGATGGTTTTGAATTTATCGAGGTCGGTCATGATCACCCAGAACGGAAATTCATGGCGCGCGGCGGCGCTGATCTGGCGCTTGGCCCATTCTTCCACGGCGCGGCGATTGGGGAGATCGGTAAGCTGATCGGTGAGCGCGAGCTGCTCGAGGAGGCGATTCTTTTCCTCGATTTCGCGGTGCATTTGAATAATTCTTCGGCCGACGCCCGCGCGCGCGAGCAGTTCGTCGGGATCGAACGGCTTGGTGAGATATTCATCGGCGCCGGCTTTCAGGCCGCGGACGACAGCTGTCTTTTCCTGCACGCCGGTAAGAACAATGATGTAGGTGAAGTGGTTGCGAAATTCGCGGCGAATGCGCTCGCAGAGTTCGATGCCGCTGAAATCTGGCATCAGCCAATCGGTGATGATCAGGCCGGGGCGATGCTCGGCGAATTTTTCGATGGCTTCCTGCCCGGTCTTCGCGAGGAGGATGGCGTACTCACTCTTGGGCAGCGAGCATTCGACGAGTTTGCGCGCGACGGGTGAATCGTCCACGACGAGAACAGGGAACGGCCCGTGCGCCGTATCGGCGGCTCGGGCTTGCGCGAGATCGGCAGCAAGACTCGATGCGCCAGCGGAATTCGAAGCGGCTGCGGACCCCTGTGCGGTCGAAGAGTTCGACGCCGCGGGAGAATTCGGTGCGGCAGTGTTCGATACGGTCGTGTCGTTCTCAGACGCCATAAGTAGACAGCTTATCCGCACTGGAAGGGAAACGGCGGTGAGGGCGGGGCGAGTGTGCCTAAATGAATATGCTGGACTAAAAGACAGGTGCGCGCGGTGGGAGAATCGATCGGGGGCAAGAAGTTGCCGGGTGAGTAACTGCGGTTCGAAGGTGTTCGGAGAGTGGCCTATTTGGTTACGATTAGAAATGCTCTCGGTTGTTTGTTTTGAGCGAGTTACGACGATTTCTAATAATTTGGTGTCACGATTAGAAACGCAGCGATTTGTGACCAGTTTGACTGTTCTGGCGACGTCGGCTTGAGACTTCGGGGAGGCCGGGCGAACGAATCTCAGTGGACTCATCGGACATGCGAAGCGGAATAAAGCGTGCCGGCCGCTACAATAGCCCTCCGCTCGATCCCGCCGGAATCAACATCGTGGCAACCGTAGGGCTCGCTGCCATCACCGGATCGGGATCTAAAAGTCGGGGGAGGCGGTCCGGATGTTCGCGGCACGGGTTTTTCCGCGAGGCAAATCGCGTTCGAAGGGTTAGTGATTTTGTAGCGATTAGAAATGGCCTCGGTGTTTTGTTTTGAGCGAGTTGCGGCGATTTCTAATCGTTTTGCTGTGTCGATTAGAATTGGTCTTAATGCCGCGATGGCTGGCGTCTTAACCGTACCGTATATGTACTGTTTAGCCATAGCTCAAGGCCACGGTAGCAGGCGGTTGGCGGGTCGTCAAGAGCGAGTGTTGTAAGGATTTGTGATTATGATCGTGGTGAGGAATCGAGGGCACCTAAGTACGGGCGGCCGTTAGGTTTTAATGGCCCCAACAAATGCCAAACGTGGCTAGGTGTGCTCGTATAGTGATGGGTAGGTTTTCGTCAGAAACGCAACTACTCCGGACGTCTTAAAAACCTTGTCGATTAGGAATGAATCAAGCGCCCCTGCGATCGGTCCGGCGATCAATCCGCCTTGCGGAAACATCCCGATGGCGGAGGTCGCAGCGAATCTTGGTATTTTGCCGGTACCGCTTCGTATCAGAAAACCAAGCTTGTTTCTCACTCCGCCAATCATTTGGGCGATCTCTCGATCAGAGAGTTCGTCCAGGGTCGTTAGCCACGATCGAAACTCAAGACACTCCGGGCTTTCACGTGCCCGTAACAGCTTTTCAACGTCTACTCGAGTATTCGGGGGCAAAGTGGGGCAGATCGGCGACCGTGACTACTCGTCCGAATTGTTGCTCAATCGGCTCGGGATTTTGTGGCCCAATGATTCCAGCGAATTTGCCAAAAAGTACGGGCGCCTCGTCTTCTGTAAACCGCGTAATCGATGAATACGCGTTCATTTCTGCGATGCGCTGATTTAGGTTTGCGACGGCGGAGATGCCTGACTCCAAAAGCTCATGCGTTTTCTGCTCAGAAAAGCCGTGAGCTGCGGGAAGATTGGTGATGAGGTGGAAAATCCGACCGTTCGCTTCCTCCACTCGAATCTCGACGGCTGATACGAATTCACCGAATTCCTGCTGCAATCGCTTCTGGATTGCTACTCTGAGCGCTGGTGTATTGCTTCGTACGTCGGATTCTATCTGAGCCTGCAGTTGAATCTTGTAGTCCGAGGGCGGCCTCTCCAACCGACTCATGATGGCCTCTTCCATCAACTCACGCTCGCGATTCTTTAGACCAGGGATCCCTTGCAGAGAGCGGAGCGAACCTCTAAGACGCTCGTCTCGATTGGCTATTTCAAACATGCCAAACGTGAAATGAGAAGGCGGAACGGTCGGTACACCATCGCGCTTCATTCCCGTTATAACGCCGATCTGTTCGCAAGAAATTCTTAGCACGCCGGTCTCAAGGAGCTGCTGAAAACCCGATTTACCAAAGGCACGGATCAGAAACGGAACTTCGCGAAGAGTGTCGGACTTTATAACGACGCTGTCGAATAGGATGAACCGCCGGAGCAGCGCCTCGACATCAACACCCGAAACCACTCCACCGGTGCGATTGGCGATTTCGCCGAAGACGGACTGTCGGATGTTCATTGGCGATTGATGTCAACTGAGCATTATAGGTCGATTGACTAGCTTTAATAACTCAGACCGAGGCTAGCCTTGAATGCCTAGATTTGGGCGTAGCCCTCTAACGCACCTAGAAGAATGTCTAGTTGCCTGAGCAAATCGCGGGCAGCCCGAGGGCAAACGTCGTCGTCGAATTTCAGTTCGCGGTTGATTATGAATGGTGTTTCTGTCGGACTCCCGAAATCGGAGGTGCAAAAACGGCAAATGACACCTAAATCGAAAGGCGCCGATGGATAGGAGCGCCGCGGATACGTGGCACCTATGGAGCGCGTGAAACGAAAGTCAAAAACGTCGGCGGGACGCCAGCGCTACGAAGGAAATGGCGCAACCAACCGACGCATAGGTGGTGCGGCCGGGTATGGGCGGGTGGGACGAGCGTCAAAGTCGCGGGCCCTTCGAGACTCAGGGCAGGCAGGGTGAACAGGCCAGGAGGGTAAAGAAGCAGCGCCCCTACGAACGGACAGGCGAACGGCACACAGCAAGAAAAGGCCGGGCGGGTCTGAGAC
>PMAA01000259.1 GCA_003152355.1 Acidobacteriota bacterium
ACAAAACCAGTCTAACAGGAAATGGACATAGGCACTCGATAATCAATCCGGGCTCGATAATCAATCCGTACTCGATTCTCAATCCGTACTCCGGTCTCAATCAACGATGAATCAATCCGTGATGCCGCTCAGAAATGGATAGTGATCCGCCGCGCCCATGAAGAAAAGCATCGGGAACGACAGCCAGAACGCCGTTCGCGCCGCGAAATTAGACCAGGCGCGCAGGCGTTCAGCTTCCGGCGGCATCGGCGTCCCATCCTTCGCGTTCGCGCGCGTCCACGCGATCAGCTTCTTCTGCACGCGCCATACGACTCCCCACACATTCAAGAGCATGATGAGCCCGAGCCCGCCGCCGACACTAATTGAGAGATGACTGTTCGACGATTGCGGGCTGCTATTGAGATCGAGAACGATCCACGACGCCGCGATTACGACGAAGGCAATCAGCGCAGCGCGCAGCCAGCGAAGCTCGACCACGCCTTTCCACGGCATCTGCAGCGGATAGATGAATACGTACGCGACGATCCAGACGAGAAACCACTCGCCGAGCCAGCGCCATTGCATCGCTGGATTGCCGAGATTCGTCGCGTCGGCCTTCAAAATAATCATGAAGTAGCGGAGGCCGAAGAGCACGGTCAGCACCGCCGACCAGCGGAACCACCACATCGCTCTCGACATGATCACTGGGAAGACTTTGCCGCGGCTGGCCGCGTCAATTTCTTTCATCGCGGGCGTGCCGACCAGATTGAAGAAGTAGAGCAGGCCGATCCACATGAACCCGGCGATGAAATGGAACCAGCGAAGAAAAATTTCCTCGGTGGCCGTGCCGCCGGTGGGGAACGAGATGTGCGGCCCGAGGTACAAAAACGCCAAAATCAAGAATCCTCGCATTTGTGCTCCATCCATAGAGGTGAATTATTTCGAGAATTGCTCACAACGAACCGATCCTCGCCGCGAGCCACGTTAGCGAGTAGCGGCGTGAGTGTCAATCGGCGCGGTTGAGCCGATCGAGCGCCCACTGCGCGTGCTCGGCGATTGTCGAATCGCCCGAGGCCACGAGACGCTCGAGTGTGGCCGTGATGCTCGCGTGTTGCCCTGAGTCACGCGCAACCTTTGCGTTTCCGAGCGCAATACATGCATTTCGCACGAGCCCGCGCCACTTTGTTCGCTTCACCGCGCTGCCGCGGAATATTTCGCTGAACTCACCGGCAGTCAGGGTTGCGAGAGTTTCCAACATGGGAGCGAAGAGCGACCCATCCCCGTCATTGCCTCGACGATCATCCGGAACATCGCTCAGCGCATCCTGGGGCAACGGCAACGCGCGCGGCAAAAAATTCGCGAGGTGTGCGGCAGGCGCGTTGCGATTCCAGGGGCAAACATCCTGGCAAATGTCGCAGCCGAATACCATGCGTCCCATCGCGTTCCGAAATTCCTCCGGAATGGCGCCGCGTAGCTCGATGCTGAGATAGGAGATGCAGCGGCGCGCGTCGAGAATGTGCGGCTCGACGATCGCGTCCGTGGGGCAAGCATCAATACACAGGCGGCAATTTCCGCAGAGGTCGGCAGGCAGTGATTCGCCCCCGCGGACGCTTGGCGCAAGATCGAGAGTCGTAAGAATCACGCCGAGAAAAAGCCACGAACCGAGCTGCTCGTTGATAAGCATCGTGTTCTTCGCGAGCCAGCCAAGGCCGGCGTGATGCGCGGCGATTCGCTCGACGATCGGGCCGGTGTCCACGTAAGCGCGCGCCGAGAAGGGCTCCGCAAATTCGGCGCGCATCGCAGCGAGTAGCATATCTAGCTTCGCGCGGAAGATTTCGTGATAGTCGTCGCCCCACGCGTAGCGCGAAATCCAGCCGCGCGGCGGATCGCCACTCGCGGATGCCGGGACTTCTGTTGAATATGCTTGTGCGGTGCCGCCGTAGTTGAGCGCGCAGACGATGATGCTGCGCGCGCCATCGAGAACCTGTGCAGGATCGCCGCGTCGCGAATCGTGCAGATACTTCATTTCGCCCGCGTAGCCGCGCGCGAGCCATTCCGGCAGTCGCTCGAGCTCGATGAAATTCTCAGCCGGCGCCACGCCGCATAGCTCGAAGCCGAAGCTTCGCGCCTTGCCGGCTATCCATTCCGTGCGTTCTTCAGAGTTCACGGCACCATCATGATGCACGAATCTGCGCCACTCGGCACGGGTGCGATTTGGAACCGGCGGCGCGATGATTCAGCCTCGCGCACCAACACGCGGCGCTAGAAGCGCACACTTACTGGCTTCACAGAGCCTTCAGCGATACAATCGGCGCTCATGGCAAATTGGCGGCAAATACAAGGGCGCATCCGGCGCGCGAAAAGTAGCGCCGACGCCCCGACGAAACTCGCCGAACTTTACGCGAAGACCCGCGACGCGATGGTGGCGTTCGAACTTGGCGCCGTCGAAGAAAAGGCCGCGCACAACGACGAGGCCATCCGCTGGTACACGACGGCGATCGAACGATTCCGCCGCGCAGACTGGAAGAAAAAAGCGGCCGAAGCGCTCGAAAGATTGGGCTCGCCAATTCCCGCGGACGCGTTGACGGCATCGGCGGCAGCCTCAGTCACTGGCGGACCTCCGACGGACGAACAAGACTCCGCATTACCAGAATCGGCTGCTGGGGAGCCGGAAGTGTCGGAAGAAATCTCCGTAGAGACAGAAGCCGAAATATCCGTCACATCGGAAGTGCACGCCGCTGAAGAATCCGCGCCGGGCTCCACGCAGGCAAACAGCGGCGCCGATCCGGCCCATAAGCGCCGGCGTCGCGGGCGCCGAGGTGGCCGCGGACGACACCGTCGCGGAGGCTCGGCAAGCTCAGCAACGCCAGCGGTTCCGGCTCAACGATTTGTTTCGAGAGAGACGCCTCCTTCGCCCGAAGCGCCGAGCGCGCCGGATTCCGGAACGCTTCGCGCCCGAAGCGGGGAAGAATCCCTGAGGTCAGCGGCTTATAACGCCCCGCCGCCACGTAGTTCGTGGCCGGCAGAGGAAGCGCCGACGCTGCCTTCCGAGCGCATCGCGCATGGCCGTGGGGGCGAGCCTGCCATCGCATCGCGTCTCGCGCACCTTGAATCGATGCTGCGCCGGATGCTCGGAAGCCAACTCCACAAGCTCGATGAAGCGGACGAAGCGCCGGCGGGCCCGGGCGTTTTCCTGCTTTCGGATTCCGACATGGTGACGTCGTACTACATCGAGGCGTGCAAGACGCTTCGCGTAGGCATCGGCCAGCTTCTGCGCGGAGTGCGCGGCGGCCGCGCGCAATCGGGCGGTTCGCTCCGAACCCGGCTCGCGGAACATCTCGAAATTAGCGAATCGAAAGTATCGGATTATTTGAAGAAGCACTGCGTGGTCCGTTGGATTCAGCTCGACGACGAAGCTTCGAACCTCGCCCATTTCGCCATCGGAGTTCTCCGCACGCCCCTCAACGCGGAATAATTTTCGCGCACTCCCGCTGTGTTTCGCTTGTATAGCGCCGCACCGATTTTGTGCGGCATCCCGGCGCTTACACTCGTTCGGCATTTGTCATACATACTTCGATCGCGGAATGCTCCGATCAGAATTCTTCGACCGGCAGAAATTGTTCGTAGTTCGAATCCGGCGTCAGGTAGACGGTTATCAGGAGCGATTTTTTTTCGAATTCCACGCGGTACACGCGGAATGTCATTCCGCCGCGCAACGATTGGCGTGTGCGTTTCACGTCCTTCACGGCTCCGAGGGGCACGAACGACGATTGAATATCTTGTAGCGCCTGATCGTTAAAATAAAAATTGGCGTTGCTAGTAAATAGCGGCCTTTCGATTTTTCCCTGCTGCAATCCTTCCACGATGCCGCGCACTTGCTGCAGTTCTTCGGGCGAGCCGGTGTCGGCTTGCACTCGCGTTTCGGGCTCGAGAATGTAGCGCGAAATTTCCCTCGAGACGGGGCCGATCAGGCTGATGTCGTCCTGATTCGATAGCACGGTGACGGCCGCGCCGCGCGTGGGATAGACGGTGTTCGTCGCGAGGAATCCGGAGACTTCGCCACCGTGGCTGAGCGAGGGGATGTTGTCGAGTTCGCCGAGCGAAATTCCCAGCGCGTAATGCGTGTGATTCCCATTTTTCAAAACAACTTCGCGCGTAAATTCTTCGTACGATCCCGGCTTCAGAATTCGTTTGTTCAGAAACGCGATATTCCAGCGAGCCAGGTCCGCCGGCGTCATGCAAAGCTCTCCGGCCGCGAAATACCAGCCTGGCGCTTCGCGCAGCGCTGGACGCGCCGGGCCGAGGCCGTAACGCGTGTGCGCTACCGCGTCGTCCGGAGTCTTATCGACGCTGCAATCTCCGGCCGTGGACATTTTGAGAGGCGTGAAAATTCTTTGCTGCAGAAATTTCATCAGGTCCATGCCGGAGGCTTTTTCGGCGATGCGGCCAGCGAGGACGTAGTTCGTGTTGCTGTACTGCCACTTTGTCCCGGGATCGAAATCGAGCGGCTTCTTTGCCCATTTATCGAGAACCGCGTCGGGCGTCGTGGGTTGCAGCCATTCCGGAATCATGTAGTCTTGCGGCGCAAAATCTTCGTAGCCCGAGGTGTGCGATAAGAGCTGGCGGATGGTGATTTCGTTGGCGCGGGTGTACTGCGGGAAATACTTGGAGACGGTGTCGTCGAGCGAGAGCTTTCGCTCTTCGGCCAGAAATAGAATTGCGGCCGCTGTGAATTGCTTGCTAATGGAGCCGATGGCGTAACGGGTTTGAGGAGTGGCGGCGCGTTCCGGCGAAAGCGACGCCTCGCCGAGAGCTCTTGCGTAGACCGTCTTGCCATTTTCTTCGACGATCGAGATCGAAATGCTGGGGACGCCGCTTGCGGCCAGCATTTTGGATATTTTGGCTTCTTCTTGGGCGTCGAGCGGGCCGGCGGACGTTTGTGCGGCGAGTGAGGCTGGTTTCGCAAGCGCGGCTGAAACGATCGCGAGAATGATTAGGGCGTAATTTTTCACGCGCCTGCGTGGATTGATTTTTGATCGCGGCATTGAGTCGATTCCTTTCAATTTTGCGGGCAACGCTCGCGCTGAGATTTGCGGCGAGGCGCAAGTGTTATAGCACAGCTGCGAAGGCGGGGAGGATGTGCGATTGGCGCGGTAATGGAAATTGTTGTTTGTTGGGCGTGGGTTCCCCGAGGCAGGCGTTTCGGGGCTCTGAAGTTTTATTTTGAATCGGGCTCCTAAGCTATTTTTGGTTTGACTTTTGGCGCGCTAGGGTGCGGGCTTGGAGCCATGGATTAGGAGGGCGCCCATTTCGCGGAAGGCGCGGAGTTGCGCGGCGTCGCGGAACCAGCGGCCGGTGTAGACGGCGGGCGTGGGCGTGGGATCGGGGATGAGCTTGTGCGCGACTTCACTGAAGCGTGCGTCGCGAAACATTTTTTTCCATTCTTCGGCGGAGAGCAGGTGCACGGGGACTTCGAGTTTTTCCGCCCACTGATGGCAATCGGGATTGTCGCGGTAGTAGTTGATGAGAATCCACGCCGAGCCGCCTTCGGCGAGGACGCGATAGATTTCTCGAATTCCGCGCGCGGGATCGGGCCAGTAATAAGACGATTCGATGGAAATCACGCGCTGAAAGAAATTCGGCTCCCAGGGAATTTCGTTCACACCGCCAACGACGAAGACGAGATTGTCGTAGTCGAGGCTTTTCTGCCGGGCGTGACGCACCATTTCATCGGAAATATCCATGCCAATGACGCGGCCTTGCGGTGCGCGTTGCGCGAGGATGCGCGAGAGCCAGCCCGCGCCGCAGCCGGCATCGAGAATATTGTCTTCCGGCGTGATTTGTATGAGCTCGAGCGCAGGCTTGGTGATGGGCCAATGATCGTGCTCCATCGTTTCGCCCTTGCCGGCATCGGCCCAGCGATTGAATTCCTGGCGGAGAATTTGATCGGATTGCGAATCAGGCATTCGGATTTCCAGGGGCAAGCGGCATTAGGACGGACTGCCGCACACGCTGCAAAATCGCGCGGACGGAAAGCGAATGTTGCCGCAACGTGAGCAATAATTTCCGGCGCCGCTCGGGACGGCCATCACATATGAGGAAACGACGGGAGCGGGGACGCGAGGCGGCACGTCAGACGTGCAGGCCCAAAGCAATGCGACGATCCAGCCGATAAACGTCCAGCCCAGGAAAAAATTGAGCAGAAAGATTCCGGCGGCGTGGCGCTTGTTGAGGCCGATGATAGACGGCAGAAAATAAGCCATGATGGCTAGAAGTATGAGCGTTGTCATTGGGCACCTCCCACGCGCGGCGGCGTGGCGGTCGGCTGCGCGGCGCGATCGTGTTTGTACATCATCTCGCCGGCCTCGATGCGCACGCGCAGGCGATTCTCCGGCGGCGGCAGCGGGCAGGTCGTATATGGGTTATACGCACACGGCGGGTTATAAGCTTCATTGAAATCGAGCGTGACGACTCCGTCTTTCGGCGGGTTGGTATCGAGAAAACGCGACGCGCCGTAGGTTTCTTTGCCACTCGTCAAATCGCGGAAGACGAATTCGAAGCCTTGGGCGTTGGATTGGGTGGGTTCGAGGCGATATTCCACGCCGCGCAAAGTGAACAGGGCATAGCCGGGCGTCCACATTTTCACGGTGTCGCCCATGATGTTCTGAATGTCCACTTCCTTCGGCTTATCGTAGGCGATGAATTGTGCGGTGATGCGATAGGACTCATCCACGCCGAACCAGCGCGTGCCCGCGAAATCGCGAAGGAGCTTGCTGTTTTTGTCGGTGAGGCGAATTGAGTAGCGTTCGCCGCTTTTGTGGACGAAAAGTTTGATGTTGCCGAGGATGAGGCGATCTTCAGAATCGGGGCGAAGCTCGGCTTCCTGCACGAGCTTGGCGTTCATGTAAATTGTGACGCCGGGATTGACGTGCACGATGGTCTTTCCGGCGTGAAAATCGAAGTAGCCGATGTCGGCGGGCGCGGAGCCTTCGGGGAGAATGATGTCGTTGAGCGGATCGGTGCCGAATTTATTCTGGCCTTCGTGCAGCCAGAAAAGGCCTGCGACGCTCAGCCAGCCATCTTCGGATTCGAGGCTGGCTTCGTATTTGTGGCGCCATTGCTCGACCGATGCTTTGTAGGCTGCATCCTGAGCGGCGGCGAGGGACACAAAGGCGCACACGAGTGCGCTTGCGATCGCGAGAGATACGAAGACGCGTGAGGCTCTACGCCGAATGAAATTTTGACCGAGGTGCGTGACCATGCGCCGGTTGCTCTATTTCTCGACCTTGGCAAGAAGCTCGACGAATTTTTGTTTGCGATCCTCTTGCGTCTGGCCGGCGTAGGCTTCGGCGATTTGCGTCGTATTCATCGAGCAGAATTTCGGACCGCACATGGAGCAGAACTTGGCGTCCTTGTAAAAATCATCCGGCAAGGTTTCGTCGTGCATGGCGCGAGCGGTGTCGGGATCGAGCGAGAGTTCGAACTGCTTGTTCCAATCGAAGAGGAAGCGCGCGTAGCTGAGCGCGTCGTCGCGATCGCGTGCGCCGGGGCGATGCCTCGCGATATCCGCCGCGTGCGCCGCGATTTTGTATGCGATTACGCCCTGGCGAACGTCATCGGCGTTCGGCAGGCCGAGATGCTCTTTCGGCGTGACGTAGCAGAGCATCGATGCGCCGTGCCATCCAATCATCGCTGCGCCGATCGCGCTGGTGATGTGGTCGTAGCCGGGTGCAATGTCCGTGACGAGCGGGCCGAGCGTGTAGAACGGCGCCTCGGAGCACAGCTCGTTTTCCTTTTTCACCTGCAATTCGATCTGATCCATCGGAATGTGGCCGGGACCTTCGATCATCGTTTGCACATCGTATTCCCAGGCTTTTTTGGTCAGCTCGCCGAGGATTTTCAGTTCGGCGAATTGCGCTGCGTCGCTCGCATCGGCGAGGCAGCCGGGGCGCAGGCCGTCGCCGAGCGAAAAACTGACATCGTGCTTCTGGAAAATTTTGCAGATAGCTTCGAAATTTTCGTAGAGGAAATTTTGCTTCTTGTGGAAGCTCATCCATTGCGCGAGTAGCGCGCCGCCGCGGCTGACAATTCCCGTGATGCGATTGCGCACGAGCGGCAAGGATTCGCGCAGGACGCCCGCGTGAATCGTCATGTAATCCACGCCCTGCTCAGCCTGCTCTTCGATCACTTCGAGCATCAGCTCGATGGTCAAATCTTCCGGGCGGCGAACGCGTGAAATGGCTTCGTAAATCGGGACGGTGCCGATGGGCACGGGCGAGGCGTTGATGATTTCTTTGCGGATCGCGGGAATGTCGCCGCCGGTTGAGAGGTCCATCACAGTGTCTGAGCCGTAGTGAACGGCGCGATGCAGCTTTTCGAGTTCTTCGCTGACATTCGAGGTGGTGGCGGAATTGCCGATGTTGGCGTTAATTTTGCAGCGGAAGGCGACGCCAATGCCCATTGGCTCGAGATTGCGGTGATGAATGTTGGCGGGGATGATGGCGCGGCCGCGCGCGACTTCGCTGCGCACCAGTTCGGGCTCGAGCTTTTCGCGCTCCGCGACAAATTGCATCTCTTCGGTGATGACGCCGCGGCGCGCGTAGTGCATCTGCGAGAAATTTCGCTCGCCGCCGTTCATCGCGGCGGTTCTCTTCTCAATCCAAGCGTCCCTCAGTCCCATCGTGACCCCCTGCGCCGAATTCGCGGCGAACTGTGATTACACCACGAGGCGGGCGCGAACCTCCAAATGAATCGCCATTATCGCACCGGCACGAGAGACCAGCAACTCAGCTCAATGGCGCGGGACGGTCCAATTTTAGAATATCGGGATTACTAGAGCGAACGCGGACTTCGCGGCAAACGTCATTTTAGTTTTGCGTATTCAGTTTTGGCTTGCTGGAGGATGGGGATGTCGGGGTCGGCGTCTTTCCAGAGCGCGAAGAAATCCTGATAGGCCGTGCGAGCGCCGCCGGTGTCGCCAGCCTCCGCGCGCGATCGCGCTAGGCCGAGATGGGCCAGCGCGCCCGACCAGCAGTTCCACACGATCCCCCGATGATCGAGCAGCTTCTGGAATTCCGCCGCGGCCGCGGTTCCCTGCTTCGCTTGCAGATACGCGTCACCGCGCAAGTAAACCTGATACATGCACGAGTTGTTAAGGCTCCCGATAATCTCTCCAAGCTCGTAGGGCGCGGCGGTCTGAAGCAGTTCAACCGCCTTCGATCCGTTTCCGCGGCCGAGTTCAATTTGTGCATTGATCGTCGGAATCCACACGGACTGGAGAATCGTATTCACCGGATAGCTCTTATTCAAGGAATCGGCTACCGCGTGGGCTCGTGCCGCGTCGCCGCTTCGCGCAAAGACTACGCCGGCAAGAACCTGCGCGTCCCGGCTGTCGGGCGACATGGCCAGAGCTGCTGCCGCATCTTCGTGTGCGTCCTTCTCATAGCCGTAAACCGCTTCTCGCAATGCGCCGAAAACCTGCCATAGCGCACCGACCTCTTTCGAATCGCCCACCGACGCCAATTCGGCGGCTCGCTTGGAGAGCTCACGAGCCTTCTTCAAATGGCCGGCGTAGGCTTCCGTGTCCGCCTCCATTGCGAGTATAACGTCGTCAATACCTGGCTTGCCGGCCGCCCACTCGACCTCTTTGCGCATCGTTGCCGTGTCATCTCGAAGGAACGCGAGGCCATAAATGGGTTCGCGCATGAAGGCGTCAACCGTTTTCTTGGTCTCGGCGTCGCTGAATACCGTCTGAGCTTCGTCCAGATGATTCAGGGAAATGTAGGTGGCGGCAAGATCTCCGCTGATGATTATGTTGTCCGGCTCAAGCCGAAGCGCCTCACGGAATTCCGGGACGGACTGCTCGTATTGGCCCATTTCGGTGTACTCAACGCCAAGGTCCAGGTGTGCCTGCGCGTCACGTGGGTACGTCTGAATCCAGTCCTTGTAGCTCTCGACAGACTTCTCCAGCTCTCCCACGCCGATGTCGTAGTAGAACGTCGCAATATGCAGTTTTTCGCGTTGCGTCACGCGATCGCGCAATTCGAACGCCTTTGAGATTTCGTTCTTCGAAAGCGCGATTTGATTGAGATCGTATTCGCAAATGGCCAACTCTGCGTGGGCCATTGCAAAATTTGGATCGAGCTCGATGGCGCGCCGGAATTCGGTGGCGCCCTCCAGAATTCCCTTCTCGCGCCGCGCCCTCACACCGAGACTGAACATCTTCAGAGCTTCGAGCGAGCTAGTCGTCGTTTGATCGAGCGGCGCATCGAATTTCTGGATCGAAGCGAGCGACTCCCCCAGTTTTCCCCTCAGCTTCGATGCCGTTTCGCTCAGTGTCCCGAGCAGCTTCTCTTTCCCGTTTGTCTGCGCCTGTTCGCGCGCCACGGCATCGCCCGTGTTGCAGTTGAACGCATCGAGCGAAACCACGTACTCGTTCCCGAGCCCCGCGATCGAGCCGGCCACATAGACTTTGCCGCCCGCGCGCTCGCAAATCTCTTTGGTAGTGTCCTTCGTCAGATGCTCTTCCGGCGCGCGGCCCATCAGCCGCAGCGTCTCTGTCACCTTGTCTTCCGAAAGAATATTCAGGAAGGGCGACTGTCCGAGGTCCACGGCCAGCGCTTCCTTCAGCGTCGGCCCGTCGAACACGGCTTCTCCCGTCGTGTTCGCGAAATCCGCGAGAACAATCGTGTCTTTTTCCGTGAGAATAGGCGCGCGATGAAAATAAAAATATCCGCCCACGACAAGTACGAGGACAATCGCAGCAACAGCCGCCGGAATCATCCATATCGGCCGCGCTGAGTCCGAAGCCTTAGGCGGTGCCACAGCAACAGCAGCCGACGACCCTGCTGCTCCGCTCGCCACCGTAGAAATTTTCGCCGAGCTGCCCGCGTCTTCCCTCGCCGGCGCGATGCCCGTTCCGCTTCCGGCGGGGATCGCGCCGCCCGATTCCGCGATCGCGCGTCCGGCGTCAATATCGCGCTTCAGGCGCTGCAAATCCGTGCGCATATCCGCGGCGCTCTGATAACGCATCCCGCGATCTTTCTCCGTCGCCTTGCTGATAATTTCTTCGAGTTTCGGCGGAACGGCGGGATTGAGCTGGCTCGGTGGAACCGGCGCGCGATTCAAAATGCCGTCGGTGATGATGCCGGAAGTTTTCCCCGGATACGCAAGCTGACCCGTCGACATCTCGTAGACGACGAGCCCGAACGAAAATAAATCCGTCCGCGCATCCACTTCATCGCCGCGCACCTGCTCGGGCGACATGTACGCCACCGTGCCCATCGCTGTGCCCGGCGTCGTCAAGAGTTCCGGCGCCACGTGGGGAGAATCCATCGAGGTGACCGTATCGCCCTCGAGATCAGTTTTCCGGTCGGCCATCAGCTTGGCCAATCCAAAATCGAGAATCTTGGCGTGCCCGCGCCGCGTGATGAAGATATTCGCCGGCTTGATGTCGCGATGGACGATTCCCTCGGCATGCGCCGCATCGAGCGCATCCGAAATCTGCACGCCGAAATCGAGCACCTGCTCGATCGGCAGCGCTTTATTTTCGATCCGGTGCTTCAGCGTTTGGCCATCGAGAAATTCCATGGCGATGAACGACTGGCCATCTACTTCGTCCACGTCGTAAATCGTGCAGATATTGGGATGATTCAGAGCGGAGGCCGCGCGTGCTTCCCGTCGAAATCGTTCGAGCGACTGGCGATCCGCGGCAAGATTTTCCGGCAGGAATTTCAGCGCAACGAAGCGGCCGAGCTTCGTATCTTCGGCCTTGAACACGACGCCCATACCGCCGCCACCGATTTTTTCAACCATGCGGTAGTGCGAGATGGTTTTTCCGATCATGAGCGTGAGGAGCGCGGCGTCATGTTAGTGCCGTGGTCGCGCCAAGTCAACGCGCCGCGGCAAGGACGCTCGATACTTGCATCGAGATTCATCCGTGCAGGCAGGCTCAAAGCCCGGTTAACGCGTTCTTCTGACGGTAGCCCCAACTCATCGGAGGCGCGAATCGCCGGTCGCCCACAGTCAATTCAACAAAAGCGGACTGCGGACGCGCACGATGAGAGTACCTACTCCGAATGAATCCCGTTCGGCAATTCTTGCCTCTAACCGCTTGGGGGTACACTCGCTAGGTGGCCTCTTTGTTGAATTTATTGGACCAATGACGCATGGCTTTCGAGAAAATCAGGAAATCCTTCTATAACTTGAAGATACGAATACGACGTGCCTTTTGGCATTCGCAAGATCGCTGGCGCCGGCTCACTGCCGGGATGGAGCTCGAGGAACTTTGGACGCAGTTCAAATCGGAAGCTCAAGAAAGCTCGCGCCTCTACAAACAGGACCTCGATAAACGCTCAGATTTAGACAAGGACGATCGATCCTGGAAGCAGCCGTTTAAGCTCTTCGGCTCTTTGTTTTGGAGTGTCTTGAGAAAGCTTTCGCCGCCACGACGGCTGTTTTTGCTTTTCACCATGTTTCTCGCGCTTCTCTCCCTGGTTGATTTTCACTTGCTATTTATTACCCGGGAACTCGAAGCCATGTTGGCATTCGGCGGCCTTCTAATTTTGCTTATCTTGGTAATCGCCGACCACATTTCGATGAAGCGAGATATCGAAATCGCCCGGGAAATCCAGCGTTGGCTTGTGCCGCGCAGAGCGCCCGATGTGCCGGGAGTGGATATTGCTTTCGCTACACGCCCCGCCAAAACAATCGGCGGAGATTATTACGACGCATTTCTACGCGCTACCGATGGCCCGCTATTGATCGCCGTGGCGGATGTTTCCGGCAAGAGCGTTCCCGCAGCGATGCTGATGGCCACATTCCAAGGGAGCTTGCGAGCTCTCGCTGGCGGCAGCGGCACGCTTTCTGAGCTTGCCGTGGGCCTGAATCGCCAGGTCTGTGCCAACAGTCAACATGGCCGTTTCACAACTGCCTTCATTGCCGAACTGGACCCTGCGACGGGAGATCTCCGTTTCCTAAGCGCTGGTCACAGCCCGCCGATTCTCAAGCGCCAGGACGGGAGAATCGAGCGCCTAGAATCGGAAAATATTCCCCTGGGCATCGAGCTGAAGGAAATTTACAAGACAGGAGTTACGCGGCTCGAAGCTGGCGATTTGTTGGTGATCTATACCGACGGCGTCACTGAGGCCAGAAACGACGACCAGGAGCAATTCGGAGAAGCGCGCCTGTTGTCGCTGCTCCAGGCGGTTGGTCAAGAAGGATCAGCGCTCACGCTTTCGAACATCATGCATGTCCTCGATGACTTCGTCGGAGGGGCCGCGCAGCACGATGACATTACTTGCTTGATTGTTCGCCGGAGTTAAATCCGCTTTCAGTTCGCCCATCGCCAGATGGCATTTTCAAGTGACGCCGGCGGTTCAACAACGCCGGCGCTTCAAGTAACCCACCAACGAAAATACTGGCATCTGCCGACTGCGCCGGCCTTGTGTGATCGCTATAAGTGTCTTCGTGGAAAAAGGGTGGAATATGACACAGACCAGCGAAACGGTCATAAAAGATGCGGGCATTCCAGGGCCCGAGCAGAGAGGGCCACTACCGCCACAACCCGAACAACCGGCTCCCCTACCGCCGCAACCGGAGATTCCCCCGCAGGGCCCAGAGGAGCCCCAGCTTCCCTCGCCCGACCCAGAGCCGCTGCCGACTCCCGTGCCCGGGCCGACTGATCCGGGATTGCCGCGCCCCATCAGTTACGAACTATCCAGCTGAGTACCTACGGGTGAGGAGTTCTCGGAGGCAGGGGCTCCTCCGTGCTCTGAAAGCTGCGATGAGTAATCAGGGCAATTGAGATTGACGATATTCGTGACGACGCCTCGGTCAGAAACATCTCCCAACTTCATCAGAGCCCGGAGGCTCCCGCCTCCGGGAATCTCGATCCGCGCTTCAAATCGCGGCGCGGGAATCGAGAAGACCGCGGAAAAATTGCGCTCGTCATTTGCGCACGTACGTATCTCCGAAGTGCGTGCCAACGCACGCCGCGCGTAGAGGCACACCAGTAGGAAAGAATCGAGAGTTAATTTCCCTCGCTGCTCGGCAATCTGAGGCGGGAATTTAAACTCGCTTGGCGAGGATCAGAACGATAATAATCAGCAGAATCAAACCGAGGCCGCCGCTCGGGTAATATCCCCAGCCAGTGCTGTAAGGCCAGGTGGGCAAAACGGCCAAAAGAAGTATCACCAAGATGACAGCCAGAAGAACCCTGGGCATTTTTTTCTCCTCGTGGGCGATAGCTTAGTTCGCCAGCCATCTCCTGTATATGAGCTAATTTTTAGACTCAAGGTGACACTCGAGTTCCCCCAAAGCAGGGGCTTTCGGGAACCTTTCGATGTTACGCCGTTTGCGTTGATTCATCGCCGACCATTATGTCAGAGCTCGGAGTCCCTGCCTCCGGGAACACTGCCGCAATAGAAGAGTTCGTGTCTGTTAGAGACGAGCTCGTAACGGTGCTCTGTCATCATTTCGATTCCAAGAGTGATCGAAATCGCCGGTCGAGCGGGTTCCCGGAGAGGGAGTCTCCGGGCTCTTAATGAAGTCCTAGGATTAAGAAGTTGGAATGACCGGCGCTGGGTGGGCGGCTAATGCGGAGATGTTTAGGGCGTTGCAGTACCTGCGGCAGTTGCCGTGATCGCATCCGCACGGGTCAGGATCGTGGTGAGCTGAGCGGGATCCGTGACCGGCGGATGGCAAGTCGTTTCGACGCAGACCAGCGCTTGCACGTCGTTGGCATTCAAATGTGGAATCGTCTCTTGCAGCGCGGGCGCTAGAGGCGATTTCGCGACGCGTTCGGGCGTAACCCGAAGGACTGATTTGCCGAAGCGATAAACGCCGTTGGCCGCGCGCTCGAGATCTGCTGCCGAGCGATCGTTCGCCGCGCCTGTTACCACCACCTGCAACGTATGCCGCGCGTGGAGTACCGACGCGAGCGCGTAGGAAGCAGCAAACAGTCCGAGTTGCGGCGCAATTTTCGCGAACGCTTCGAGAGTTTTCTCCGCCCAGTCGTGAAAGAGCCGGTTGCCGGAAAGGCCGTACATCCGGTCGCAAAGAATCGCAGCCATCGAATTGGTTCCCGGCGTCGGCGAATCTTGGAATGGCTTCCGCCGAACGTCGAGGCCGCCCATTGCCGCGGCGTCGCGCGAGCGATCGAAGAAGCCGCCGCCTTCGGGATCGGCATATTTTTCAATGGTCAGCTGAAGAGTTTTTTCAGCAGCGTCGTAGTAGCGCCGGTCGAGAGTCGTTTCGTAAGCATCGAGAAGCGCAAGCCCGGCGAAGATTTGATCGTCGAGCATTCCGGAAATAGGCGCGCCTCCCACCCGATGCAAAAATCCCTCCTCGGGATTCCACGCCTCAGAAAGCAGGCGATCGAGCGTCTTCAGCGCGAAATCGCGGCAGTCGTCGCGGCCGAGAACACGAGCGGCCTCTAGATATGCCGACACAAACATCGCGCTCCAGCTCGTGTAGACAGTTGTATCCACGGCAGGCGTTGGCCGGCGAAGGCGCGCGTCGGCCATCTTGCCTTGGGCGCGGGCGATGAGAAGCTTCGCGTCGGATTCGCTGATGCCCAATTGCTTCCCGACTTCATCGGCGCCGCGCGCGACCCAAAGGACGTTCTTCGCGGGATTGTGATGCATCTCGCCGTGCGCTTCGACGTCGTAGTAAAGCTCCATTGCGCGCGCTTCTTCGGCGCTGAGGGCTGCGCGCAACTCGTCGAGCGTCCATGTGAAATAGTCGCCGTCGTCATCGAGCGTCTGATCGGCATCCTGGCTCGAGTAAAATCCGCCGCGTTCGCGATCTGACAAGACTTCGTCAACCCAATGAATGATTCCCGCTGCGATTTCGCGGAAGAGCGGCCGCCCGATCACCTGGAAGCCGTGAAGATAATTTTTTAGAAGCTCGGAATTGTCGTACGACATTTTCTCGAAATGCGGCACCAGCCAGCGCTCGTCAACCGAGTAGCGATGGAATCCGCCCGCAAGCTGGTCGTAGACACCGCCGAGGGCCATATTCACGAGCGTCTTCTCGGCGACGGCAAGCAACATTGGCTCACGCGATGTCTGATAGCGCTCGAGGAGCAAATCAATGGCGGCGGCGTGCGGGAATTTCGGCGCTTGGCCGAAGCCGCCGTTTCGCGGATCGAACATCGAGGTGATCGAGTCAATCATCGCCGACGCGGCGCCCGGATCGAAATTCGCTTTCGCGCCCTGAAACGCCTCCGCTTTCGAGACCGCTTCTTCGAGGACCTTGACGGTTTTGTCCACTTCGTCGCGGCGCGTGCGAAACGCCTCCGCTACGCCGAGAAGAATTCGGCGGAAGCCGGGGCGATTCATCGCATCTTCGGGAGGAAAATACGTGCCGCCGAAAAAGGGCTTTCCATCAGGAGTGAGAAACGCAGTGAGCGGCCAGCCGCCCTGGCCGGTCATCGCGCTGACGGCCGCCTGATAGCGCGAGTCCACATCGGGCCGCTCGTCGCGATCCACTTTTACCGGGACATAATTTTCGTTGATGATGGCGGCGAGCTGCGGGTTCTCGTAGCTCTCGCGGTCAATCACATGGCACCAGTGGCACCAGACCGCGCCGATATCGAGAAGTATCGGCTTGCCTTCGGCACGCGCGTGAGCGAAAGCCTCTTCGCCCCACTCGTGCCAGTCCACCGGCTGGTGCGCGGCGGAGCGCAGATACGGGCTCACGGAATCCTTCAGGCGGTTCGCGCGTTCATCGCTCACTCAAATTCCTCGCGGCACACTTTGATTCTTAGCGGGACGTGCAAAATACCGCAAGAATCGGCGTGGTGAACCCGCCGCAATCCCAGTTTGACGCCATCGGAGTAGCATTTCATTGAATGGGGCTGCTGTAGCCTTGATCGCGAGGATCGATCGGTTTGCGCGACGCGAAACCTTCGTCCTGGCGATGATAAAAGCGAATCCGGTCCTCGCCGAGGCGCCAGCAGAGATACACGTTCTGATTGTCCATGCGAGCTGGGAAATCGAGCAGACCAACGTCGAGATCCTTGACGACACAGCCGGTGGAATGAATGCGGTCAATGGCATCCTGCAAAGATGCCGCCACGCGGTCGCGCTCGAGCCGCGTTGCCGCGGCCTTCTCGTAGGGAATCGAGACGCCGCCCATGCGCACGATTCGTTCGGTGAGCGCGAGGAGCGTGGCCTCGAGGTCAGCCATTTTCCGCCGCGATTCCATGGCCTCGATCAGGCTCGATTCGATCTCGGCGCGAGTTTCTTCCGCTTCGCTCAGCGTAAACAATCTGGATTCCGGGTCGTTCATTCGATTGTGTCAATCATGCGGTGGATCCGCCGCGGTTCTTCAAGGCCGGGCGGGTCTTAGACCCGCCCCTACGACAGGAATACGTTAGAGCGATTTATCAGACATCTTCGCGTCAGCCGCCAATAAATACCATCGTGCGCGATGGCGGCCGGAAGTCCGGTTCGTTAATGCGATGGCCTTCTTCTTTTTCGGCGACGACGTCGCGAATCGCGCCGGCGATTTCATCATCGCTCGAGCCGCCACGCAATAAATATTTCAAGTCGTGATCGTCCTTGCTGAAGAGGCAGGTGCGCAGCTTTCCGTCGGCCGTCAGTCGAATCCGCGAGCAATGGCCGCAGAACGGCTGCGATACCGGCGCAACGAGACCAATCTCGCCGCGCCCATCCGCGAATTTATACTTCCGCGCGGTCTCGCTCGGTTCGTGCGCGATGGGTACGAGCGGCGAGCGCGCTTCGATGCGCCGCTTCACCTCAGCCGCCGTCACCACGAGATCGCGCGACCAGTGGCGATCGGCATCGAGCGGCATGTATTCGATAAATCGCATGATCAAATCGCGATCGCGCGCAAATTCGGCGAACGCTTCCACTTCGCCGTCATTCAATCCGCGCACGAGGACTGCATTCACTTTTACTGGCCGTAGCCGCGATGCCTGCGCCGCGTCAATCCCCGCCATCACTTTGCCGAATGATTTCGTGCGCGTCACCTGCTCGAAGCGCGCGGGATCGAGCGAATCGAGGCTGATATTGATTCGATCGAGGCCCGCAGCGACGAGACGTTCGCAGCGTTCCGCGAGCAGATGGCCATTCGTCGTCATCGAAAGGTCGGCGACGCCAATTTCCTTCAAGCGCGCGATGAAATCTTCGACGCCCTCGCGGACAAGCGGCTCACCGCCCGTCACGCGAACCTTGCGAATTCCCATGCCAACGAGAATGCGCGCCAGACGCTCGAATTCATCCCAACGCAGTAGCTCGTGGCCCGCCACGTGATTTTCAGGATCAGCCGAGCGGCAATAGACGCAGCGGAAGTTGCACCGGTCCGTAACCGAAATCCGCAGGTCGGTGATTTGCCGGCCGAATTTGTCGGTTAGTGGCATGAATTGCGCCGAAAAAGAAAAAGCCCAAAACCATGGTTGGATTTGGGCGACACGCCTGGCGCGGCATATTCATGCGCCAGACATTCCCCTTTCCAAACACAGGGAGGAACGGGCGTTTCCACCCGAACCCTCATCCCTCGAACTGCGAGGGCATCGCCTCCGGACCGTCGGATTTCTCTCCGTTAGGCCGTGGAGGTCGGAGAACTCAATGAGGAGTCTATACGCTGCGGACGAACATAAGCAAATCGCACATTCAGGACGGATATAGTTGATTCATAACGAGAAAGACATACGCCTCTGCTTGAGTGTTACGAAGAACTGCCCGCGGACCGGGTGATGTTGCGAATCTCCTTGCGGTAATCGGGCGCGAAGATTTCCACGGTGCGGCACATTTCGTAGAGGCGCGAGCGAATGCGCTTGCCGACGCGCTCGGTCAGCGAGTCTTCGATCGTGGGCGCGCGCATCCCCACGACACGCGGGCTCGGCGCCGGAGCAGCGGCGTTCCCCGCCGTCTCCGAATCGAGAAAATTCGTGGTGAGCAGGGTGACACGCTTCTCGTTGTAGCGCGTGTTCAGAACGTGGCCGACGGTTTCCAGCGCCCAGAGCGACGGCTTGCTGGAACCGATATCGTCCAGCACAAGAATTTCCGCTTGCAGCACCGGCTCGAGGACGCCCATCTCGGTGGCCTGGCTTTCGGCGTTGTAGCTGTCCTGGATTTCCTTGAGCAACTCGCGGTAATCGTAAAAAAGTCCGCTGTGCCCGCGAAGAATGATTTCCTTGAGCGCGGCGACGGCGAGATGCGTCTTGCCGACGCCGCACGGGCCCATCAACAACAGGCCGTTCTCGTTGCCCACGGGAAATTCCGCCGCAAAGCGCTGAACGACGAGCTTGGCCTGCGCGAGGCTGCGACTCCATGCAGCGAGCTGCTCGCGGGAGACATTCTCGATTTCGTTATCCGTCTCGTAATTTTCGAAATCACAGTGGCGATAGCGCTCGGGAACGCGCGCCCGCCCCAGCACATGGCCGGCGCGGTCGGCCGTGGTGCAGTCGCATGGAACCGCCCACACCATTTTCGGTTCGCCTGCCGCAGAGCCGGAACGATCCGCGGCAAGCGCCTTCGCGCCTTTGGCGGTACGCTCGACAACTTTCCAGCCGCTACCCTGGCAGACGGGACAATCTGTTCGCGCCATGATGGAAGCATATGCGGACCCCGCGATGCGCGCAAGCACACGCGTGCCTGTGCAAATAGCGAGGACCTGTGGAAAGCTTTGATTCAACTGGAAGCGGAATCAGTCAGTGGGTACGCGAAGAGAGATCCCTCAGCCGACTAGAGTCAAAATCGTCGGCTTCGGGATGACGACGCTGGTGTGGTGCCGCAAGAGAGATCCCTCAGCCGACCAGAGTCAAAATCGTCGGCTTCG
>PMAA01000180.1 GCA_003152355.1 Acidobacteriota bacterium
CGCGGCGTCGTTTTGAAGCAATCGGCCAGCGACCTTTTGCTTAAGAGCATCCGGAAGGTCAATGAGGGCGAGATCTGGCTCGATAACCGGATGACCTCCGAAGTGATTGATGCGTTCAAGAAGTCGTCAGAGGCTGGACAGCGCCGCGAGAAGCCGTTACTGAGCGACCGCGAGAAGGAAANNACAAGCTCGGCGTTTCCGATCGTCTCGAGTTGGCGCTTTACGCCATTCATCACCGGCTTATCGACCAGGCTTAGCGGCTTCCGCGGTCCTCCGATTTATTCGGCCGTTCCTTTTTCCGCTGCAATTGAAACCTTCTAGCGCGAGCGTGCCTGCAATCTTCTAATGCGCGAAGTTCGCGTGTGAGATTTTCAGGGCAAATACGTCGTGTTACGATATAATGGCAACGCGCTGTAATGCACTCAGCCACGATGGCTTATCCGCAGAAAAAGCGATTTCACGGAGTGAGTGCCGGGTTTTCGCGCCAAGCCGTGCTGCTCTTCTGCACCGTGCTTTTGATTGCGCTCTTCACGGTGACAGGTTTCCTCACCCGCGCGTTCCACTTGAAGCAGCAAGCGATAGCTGAAAACTGGTTCGAGCTGGGCAACGCGAGCCTCGCGGCTGGGCATGCCCGCGATGCTCGCGACGATTATCGCAACGCACTGATCTTTGAGCCTCAAAACACCACGTATCAACTTCATCTCGCGCAGGCGCTGACCGCCTACGGCCAGCCAGATCAATCGAGAGCCTACCTGCTTAATTTGCTGACGCAGTTTCCCGGAGATGGAGAAGTGAATCTGGAGCTGGCGCATCTTGCGACGCGGGACGGCGCGGTGACCGCTGCCATCCATTATTATCACGGAGCGATTTACGGAGCGTGGGACTCCAATCCGGTTGAATCGCGCCGCGCGGCGAGACTCGAGCTTTGCCAGTTTCTCGTTAACCACGGGGAGTACGTTCAGGCTGAGGCGGAACTCATCGCTCTCGCCGCGGGCATCCCCGAAGATGCTTCCGCGCTGCATGCGACCGCCGGCGATTTATTTCTTCGCGCAGGCGACGCGAACCGGGCGCTCAATGAATTTCAGCTTTCGTTGAAAGTTTCAGCTGGTAACGAGAGAGCGCTCGCCGGCGCGGGTATGGCGGCATATCGCTTGAATGATTTCAAGCAAGCGGCTTACTACCTCGAGCGAGCGCAGGCCGTGAATCCACGGCGCGCGGAAATCGCTCAGATGCTCGACAGTGCCCGTGCCGTGCTCGGTGCAGATCCCTTCGCACCAAACTTGACCGAAGCGGAACAAGCCGCCCGCGCGGCCAAGGCTCTCGCCGACGCACTATCACGCGCGGAAAAATGCATAGCTCCGGCCGCGAAAACCGACGCCTCGCCGCTCCAAGCGCTGATGGACCGAGCCAAAGCCGGCCAGCGTGGCATTTGGAGCGAGAACGGCCTTCGTTTGCATCCCGAACAAATACCGGCCGAAATGCGGGTGGTGTTTGACATCGAAACGGAGTGCGACCGCGAGTGCGGCACGCCCGAAGGCGCGGATCTTGCCCTTTCATTGATCCGGGATTTGCACAGAGACATTGCGTCCGGGGGGCCTGGAGCATGAGCGCTACTCCCACGCCCGCTACTCCGGATGCGCCGAACCCTGTAATTTCGGCAAGGCAGCCCGGATACTTTCGGCGGCTCTGGGAGCGCTGGGAGGAACGCATACCTCAGTTCGGCGAAGGGCAGCTCTTCCTCCTGCTCGCCGTCATCATCGGAATTTTTTCAGGTCTTGGCGTGGTTCTGTTTCGAATCGCGATCGAGTGGACCCAGTTGATGTTGCTTGGCTCCGAATTGCATCCAGCAAAAATTCGCTTGCTCCTTGTTCCGACGATTGCAGGGCTCATAGTTGCGGCGCTCGCGATTCATGTATTCCCGCGTGCGCGCGGCAGCGGCGTTAATCAAACGAAGGCTGCAGTTTATATCTTCGACGGCTACATCCCGTTCGTCACGGTCATTGGAAAATTCGTCATGTGTGCGCTCGCGATTGGCAGCGGACAATCGCTCGGGCCCGAAGATCCTTCGCTTCAAATCGGAGCGGGTATCGCGTCCAAGATCGGGCGAGAACTGAAACTATCGCAGGAGAAGATTCGGCTGATCGCGCCGGTGGGCGCGGCGGCAGGATTGGCAGCGGCGTTTAACGCGCCCATTTCCGCGGTGCTTTTCGTCATCGAGGAAGTGATAGGAAATTGGAGCGGCGGCGTTCTAGGCGCCATCATTCTTGCCGCTGTTTCGAGCGTCGTCGTGATGCGGCAATTTCTTGGCACAGACGCGCTGTTTCGCGTTCCGCCATTTCGACTGGAGCATCCCGGAGAGCTTCTCGCGTATGCGGTGTTAGGAGTCGTAGGCGGCGGCGCGTCGGTTCTTTTTCTTCAATTCATCGCGTTCACGCGGCCCCGATTGCAGCGCCTTCCGCATTGGACTCAGTATTTTCAGCCGGCGATTGCGGGATTTGCGATCGGCGTGATTGGCATACGCGCACCTCAAGTGCTCGGCGCGGGATACCCAATCATTGATTGGGCGCTGCACGATCAATTCACGTGGAACGTTCTCATCGCTCTGGCGATTTGTAAAATCGTGGCAACCGGCCTGTCGTTCGTGAGCGGGACGCCGGGTGGTTTGTTTGCGCCGACGTTATTTATCGGTGCGATGCTGGGAGGAGCCGTCGGCGGCGTAGAACACCTGCTGTTCCACCAAATCACGGGCTCGGTGGGCGCATTTGCGCTTGTCGGGATGGGAACGTTGTTCGCGGGATTTTTGCGAGTTCCGATTACATCAGTGTTCATGGTGATCGAGGTTTCCGGCAGCTACTCGGCCATCGTGCCCGTGATGATTTCGAACACCATCGCTTATCTCATATCGAGGCAGTACCAGCGATCTTCACTATTTGACATGCTTTCGCAGCAGGACGGAATCGATCTGCCGTCGATTGAGGAGCAACGTGAACAAGCCGTGCTTCGCGTCGAAAACGCCATGCAGAGGGTGGCCGGAAACACGGAGCAAAGGGACGAAATCTTCGCGCAGGCGCTCAAACGGGCGGGCGTGGCTCCTGATGGCTATTTTCTGTCACTCGACCGAGCCGGCTGGCGAGTCTGCCGGCACAAGCCGGAGGCCATTAACGATGAAAATTCCACGGGAGAAGGCGCGCCGATGACGCCGACGGCGGTTGAAACCTCGCCCTACCTCTATCCTGACGAAACTCTTGAAGAGGCACTTCGATCCTTTGGAGATTGGCCTGTGCTGCCAGTCATCAGCCGAGCGGACTTTTATAAGCTTGGTGGCCTAATCACACTTCCCGACGTGCTTCGAGCGTATCGGAGTGGATGATCTCCTTGGTGCGTTTGCTCAAACGGATTTTCGATGCCTGCCTACTAAGCCCTTTGTTTTCTGCACATATCTAGTACCTTTGTACCTAATAAAACGCCTCAAATTGCCCCATGCGCGCTATTGAGGCTGCGCATCCCTCCCCGTAATCTCAGTGTGTGAATAGGGAGGCATCTGTCCGTGGCCCACAAAGAAAGGCGTTCGAGTCGGCGTTTCATGATGAAGCTGCCGCTGACCGTTCGCTGGATGGACAACTCAGTCGTAGGTGAAGTCGCAACGGAATCGCGCGAAGTCAGTTCACGTGGCTTGTATTTCTACCTGCCTAAAGGGCTGAAGAGCGGCTCGCCGGTGGAAATTGTAATGACGCTGCCACACGAGCTGACGCAAGCCGGTCCGGTTAAAGTCCGCTGTCTCGGCCGCATTTTGCGTACCGATTCAGCAAACCCTGGCGATGTTGGCGTTGCCGCTGCGATCGAACGATACGAATTTCTGCGCAACAGCGAAACCGCTGCATAACAGACTTCTTACCCAGACCCTGCGGAAATGGGTGAGAAACGGTCGGGGGGGATTTCGATTCCTCAGCGAACCCCCTCGCCAATTTGTCCCTGCCGTTCATGAAACATTTCCCTGCCTTCTCTCGTAAATCAAATTAAGCTACGGCGCTTGGACGAACCTGATTGCCGATGTCCGAAACTGGACACAGGCTTCGCGTCAGCGAACAGATTTAGTTTGGTGTGGTATGGATCGAGAGCGATAAATTGCTGTAACTAAAGCCGTTATCTATAGGGCGAGTGTGGTTGGTAAGCTGCTCTCGATAGCCTTGAACGCGTAAGAGGCAGCGGGGGTTTCATGCAAAGCGAACGGCGGAACGTGGCGGGAGAAGCAGCTAGGTCCCGTAACCGGCCAGGTGTTTCGTGGGCCGCAGTATTCACCCTCGTTCTCGGGTTGGTTGTTAATAGCTCGATCGTCCGCGAGGCCGGCGCGCTGCTCCTGGCCACGCAGTCGAACGGAAGTGACATCGCGGCAGATTATGTGAAGGAACAACTCCGCCAGACACACTTCACGCTTGTTGATGACAACGAGGGAATTCAGGTGGTCAGCGACGGACCGCGCAGCGGCAATCCGCTGATCAAGACGCGCGAGACTCCATTCACACTGACTGGCCGCGGAGATCCCGATCTGATTGTTGGCGCGACTGTTGCGCTTAACAGTTTCTCGCACGTTTGCCCGAAGCCGATTCTGGGACGCGCGCTGCAGCCAGGCGATGCATCTACAGGTCATCGCATCGTCCTCTTGAGCGAGCGTTTGTGGCGCAGGCGATTTGACGCCGATCCCGCGCTGATCGGGAAGACGATCACGCTCAATAAGCACGCCTACACCGTAATCGGCATCATGCCGGCGGATTTTTGGTTTCCATACCGCTCCGATCCTGTCGAGCTTTGGATTCCGCAGAAAGCTGCGCCGGATCGTGACCTGCTCATAACTTAGACGTATACCTCAGCGCCAATTCCGTATGAATGCTCTCCTGAGGATCTTGCGAGGCCTGCTCGTCCGCGCAGCGCTTTGTCTCTCCTCACGAAACTTACGAAATCCTTATGTCGTCCTTATTCCTTCCTTACATTCCCTGAGACAGACTTCGTTCGTACGTTAGCCGAATGATCGCCTAGAAGTATCAGAGCGTGGAGTTACAAGAAGCCCGACCGTGACTGCCTTAATATTTTGCGCAATTTCATTTTTGGGAGTGACGTTCATGCTGATCTTCTTGATTCAGCTCCTGCGGGAGAGTGACCGCAAACGGCGGCACTGAGCGCTGGCAGAAACTAACAGGGCTGTCCCTTCAGCGAGTACGACGAAAGTTTTCATTCGATATGACATGGAGACCCATTACGAAGCAGGTATCTGCGTGCGCGCCGCACAGACAGGAAACGTGGATCACAGCCATTCGATCCACGTTTCTCCGGCCCCACTCCGCTTCCCAGAGGGCGCGATAAAGTGCGCCAAAAGTGCGCCGGAATGAGTCAAAGGTGATGGGTCCGAGAGTTGGCCTTGGGGAAGAACCGGCCGATAAAAGCACCGAGACTTCAGACCAAGAAAGGTTTGGGTTCTACAATGAAAACACAGGGAATTTCTTTCGGGACCGGCGCGACGTTCATCGTCGTGCTGTCGAAGTTTTTGATGAGCCACATGGCTCAGTTCGTATTCGCTATCGTCGCCATTGCGATGGCCCAGACCTCTTGTCTCGCGCAAACCGGAAGTGATGCGCCTAACCAGCAAGAGACTGCTGCAGACCAACAGATACCACCGGCGATTGCCAAAGAGCTTGCGGCGATGAGAAAACGCATCGACGAACTGGAAGCGGAACTGAAGAATGCAAAGACGCCGGAAAAGCCAGCCACACCGGTGACGACCGCCCACGCCACGGCACCTGTGGCGCCGATTGCCGCAGCACCTACAGCGCCCATTTCGACAACAAGCCCAGTTGCACCTGCAGCGATTGCGGCAACCGAGAATAAACCCGCGAAAGTGGAACCATTTTCGGACGCGGACTGGACGTGGCTAAACGGCAACCCTCGAACCAAGGATGTACCGCTGGACACGAAATTCTTCACGCCCGAGATCCGTGCTGACACGGTCTACGTCTTTGACTTTAACCGCCCGACGGATCACTCGATAGGCGGATCGAGCGAACTCTTCCGGTCGCAAGAGGTCCAACTGACGCAACTCGGCGTGGGCGGCGACTTCCACTACGACAACGTTCGAGCCAGGCTGATGACCCAGTTCGGCATGTATTCCGTGACGACTCCACGAAATGATCCCAGCCCGGGGCACGGTCAATGGGATCTTGCCGACGCGTACCGCTACGTATCGGAAGCATATGGCGGATATCACTTCGACGTACTTCACGGGGTGAATGTGGACGCGGGAATCTTCATGTCCTACATCGGGCTGTTCAGCTACTACAATTTCGATAATTGGGCCTACCAACCTTCTTACGTTTCCTCTAACACTCCGTGGTTTTTCAACGGCGTGCGCGTGCAGGTTTTTCCCACGGCGCATCTGAAAATTGAACCCTGGTTCATCAACGGATGGCAATCGTACGGCTCATCCAATCACACTCCGGGCCTTGGGGGCCAGATCAAATGGACACCGGCGAGTTGGATAAACGTGATCTCGAACAATTACGGTCTTGGCCAGGACGACCTGTTCGTGCAGAACCGCAAGCGCATCCATACAGACGATAGTGTCGAGGTCAAGTACTTCGACCGGCCGGAAAACACGCTCGACAAAATGGCATTCACCTTCACTGGTGATATGGGTTGTGAGTATGGCGGTGGGGTGAGTTGCTACGGAGATCGGAAGGGCGGACCTAAGCAGAGTTTTATCGGTTATATGCTCTACAACCGCTTCTGGTTTCATAAAGATCTTTTCGGCTTGACGCTTGGAGGCGGACAGATTAACAATCCGGGACGCTACCTCGTCCTGCTGCCACCAATCAATGGAGAGAGCGCCATTACGGCAGCAACGAATTCGCCCTACTTCACAGAGAATCCTGGGGATCCCTTTAAGGCGTGGGATTCGTCGGTGACGTTTGACTATATGCCGAAGCAATACATCACTTTTCGCTGGGAATACGATTATCGCCACGCGAATGTACCGTATTGGACGGGTCGCGGCGGCATTACGCCCCCAGGTGGAAACAACGGTTCTCCGCAATTCTACAGTTGCATCAGCGGCGCCTCATCTGGTCAAGAGAGCCTTGGGCCGGCGGAAGCGGCGTGCGGCGGAGGAATTAGCAGCGTCTGGTTCCCGGATCTGCGGAGGGATGAGTCGTTCATTGATATGTCGATCCTGGTAAAGTTCTAGCGCTGCGCGCGCGTTTTTGGCGCTGATGAACGGCGATGTTGCGATGTGGGAGGCCGAGCAATGATGGATGTGGTGTTCATCGTGGTCACGATAGCGTTTTTTGCGGGCGCGCTCGCGTATGTGAGGGCGTGCGAGAAGCTAAAGTAGGAGTGCGCCGATGACGTTCGAGACTCTTGCGTTGCTCGTGATTTGTGGATTGTTGTTTGGCTTTTTGCTCTACGCGCTCTTGAAGGCTGAAAAGTTTTAACCATGACTCCAAACGGCTGGTTTCAAATCGGCGTGTTTCTCTTCGCGATTCTCTTGATCACGAAGCCGCTCGGCATTTTTATGGCGCGTGTGTTCGAGAGGGAGAAGACGTTCCTAGATCCTGTGTTTCGGCCGGTCGAGCGATTGCTCTATCGCATTACGGGTGTGGACGAGAACGCCGAGATGCGATGGACGGAGTACGCAGGCGCGATGCTGCTGTTCAGTTTTGTGACGATGGCGCTGCTCTATCTCATGGAGCGTGTCCAGCACTGGCTGCCGTTCAATCCTCAGCGACTCGCAAACGTGACGCCCGATCTGGCGTTCAACACGGCGGCATCGTTCACGACGAATACAAACTGGCAGGCCTACACGCCCGAAACCACGATGAGCTATCTGACGCAAATGGCGGGGCTGGCCTACCACAATTTCATTTCCGCTGGGGTGGGCATCGTTCTGGCAATCGCTTTGATTCGCGGAATCGCACGGCGAGAGCGCGACACGATTGGCAACTTCTGGGTGGATTTGACGCGGTGTCTTTTCTGGATCCTATTGCCGATTTGTCTCGTGATCGCGCTCGCGTTTGTATCGCAGGGCGTTGTTCAAAATCTGCGGCCTTACGATACCGCGTCGCTCGTTGAAGCCCAACAAGTGACGGTAACGGGCGCAGACAGCAAAACCACGACGCAGACCGTCAGCCAGCAGACGATTGCCCAAGGGCCGGTCGCTTCGCAAGAAGCAATCAAGATGTTCGGCACGAACGGCGGCGGATTCTTCAATACGAACAGCGCCCATCCATTCGAAAATCCGACACCGCTCGCAAATTTTATACAGCTTCTCCTTATTTTTGCGATTCCCTCGGCGCTGACGTACACGCTCGGAAGAATGACGGGTTCGCGGCGGCATGGCTGGGCCGTGTGGATGGCGATGACGTTGCTATTTGTCAGCGGCGTCAGCGTCGCGTATTGGGCCGAAGCGCGCGGCAATCCGCTGCTGCACGGAGCGGACCAAAGCGTTACGGCGTTCCAGTCCGGCGGCAACATGGAGGGCAAAGAAACCCGCTTCGGCATCGCGGATTCGGCGTTATTTGCGACGGTGACAACGGACGCGAGTTGCGGCGCCGTGAACGGGATGCACGATTCGTTCACGCCACTCGGCGGACTTGTTCCGCTCGTCAATATCATGCTCGGCGAAGTCGTTTTCGGCGGCGTCGGCGCGGGGCTCTACGGAATCGTGGTGTTCGTAATTCTCGCCGTATTTATCGCGGGATTGATGGTGGGGAGAACGCCGGAGTATCTCGGAAAAAAGATCGAAGCGTACGATATCAAGATGGCCATGCTCGCGGTGCTGATCTCGTCCACGGTGATTCTGCTTTTCTCTGCGGTCGCGTCGGTGGAAAAATTCGGCACGTCGAGCATTTCGAATCCGGGTCCGCACGGACTTTCGCAGATTCTCTACGCTTATACGTCGTCGGCGGGAAACAACGGCTCGGCGTTTGCCGGCCTGAATCCCAACACGCTTTGGTACAACACGAGCACGGCCTTCGTGATGCTGTTTGGGCGATTCTTCATGGTGATCCCGATTCTCGCCATTGCGGGGAATCTGGCTAAGAAGAAGATCACGCCTGAATCCGTCGGCACCTTTCCGGTGACGGGGCCACTTTTCACAATTTTGCTCGTATGCACTGTCATTATCGTGGGCGCGTTGACGTTTTTCCCGGCGCTAAGTCTCGGGCCCATTCTTGAACACCTGCAGATGATGGCCGGAAAGGTGTTTTGAGATGGCCATGTCCAGAACACCGAAATCAAGGACGCTTGGGGATCCGAAACTTCTTGGTGTTGCGATTGTTGACTCGTTTCGGAAGCTTGATCCGCGCGTCCTTTACAAAAATCCGGTCATGTTTGTGGTCGAAGTTGGAGCGTTGCTGACCACGATCGAGTGGGCTTACGACGTTCTACATCACGTGAGCGGTACCGGATTCGGTTTGCAGATCACTCTCTGGCTGTGGTTCACCGTGCTCTTTGCGAACTTTGCGGAAGCGACGGCAGAGGGCCGCGGTAAAGCGCAAGCTGAGACGCTCCGAAAAGCAAAGGCTGAAACCACGGCGCACCGGCTGAAGAAAGACGGCGCGACGGAAGATGTTCCAAGCTCCGTACTGCGTGCTGGCGACGTCGTCGTGATCACCGCTGGCGACTTTATTCCCGGCGACGGCGAGGTGATTGAGGGGGTCGCATCGGTGGATGAGTCGGCGATCACGGGTGAGTCCGCGCCGGTGATTCGTGAGTCAGGCGGAGATCGCTCGGCGGTGACGGGCGGCACGCGAGTGCTTTCGGACGAGATCAAGGTTCGCATCACGTCGAACCCCGGCGAGACGTTTCTCGATCGCATGATTCAGCTCGTCGAGGGCGCTTCACGGCAAAAGACGCCGAACGAAATTGCGTTGAACATTCTGCTTGCGGGGCTGACGATTATTTTCTTGCTAGCTGTCGTTACGCTCCAGCCCTACGCGATTTATTCTGGCGCGCCGCAAAGTCTTTTCGTATTGATCTCGCTCCTTGTCTGCCTGATTCCCACGACGATTGGCGGTTTGCTCTCGGCGATTGGCATTGCTGGAATGGACCGGTTGATTCAGCGGAACGTCCTGGCGATGTCGGGACGCGCAGTTGAGGCCGCGGGCGACGTGGACGTGCTGCTCCTCGACAAGACGGGAACAATTACGCTCGGAAATCGCCAGGCCACGCGACTCTATGCTGCACCGGGAGTAGAGGACGATGAGCTTGCGGATGCGGCGCAATTGGCGTCGCTGGCTGATGAAACACCGGAGGGGCGCTCGATCGTCGTCCTCGTGAAACAGAAGTACGGCCTTCGCGGGCGCGAGCTTTCGCCGCACAACCCGACGTTCATTCCTTTCACCGCGCAGACGCGAATGTCCGGCGTGGACCTGGACGGCCAGGAAGTGCGCAAGGGTGCCGCTGACGCAATCGCGAAGTACGCCGCGACGCATGGCCAGCGCGTGCCCCAGGAAATTCAGGAGGCGGTGCAAGCCATTTCGAGCGCGGGCGGCACGCCTCTGCTTGTCGCCAAAAATAGGAAAGTGCTCGGCGCGATTCAACTCGAAGACATCGTCAAGGGCGGGATGCGCGAACGCTTCGATCAGCTTCGCGCGATGGGCATTCGCACGATGATGATCACTGGTGATAATCCGCTCACGGCTTCGGCAATCGCACGGCAGGCTGGCGTGGATGGCTTCCTGGCCGAAGCGAAGCCCGAAGACAAGATGGCGCTGATCAAGAGCGAGCAGGCCAAAGGAAAACTTGTAGCGATGACCGGCGACGGAACGAACGATGCTCCCGCGCTGGCTCAGGCCGATGTCGGCGTAGCGATGAACACCGGGACCCAGGCGGCGAAAGAGGCCGGAAACATGGTTGATCTCGACTCGAACCCGACCAAACTGATCGAGATTGTCGAAATCGGAAAGCAGCTTTTGATCACACGCGGAGCGTTGACAACGTTTTCAGTTGCGAATGATGTCGCGAAATATTTTGCAATCATTCCGGCAATGTTCGCGGCGGCGTTTCCGGAGCTCGAATTGCTGAACGTCATGCATCTTCGGACGCCACAGTCCGCGATTCTCTCGGCCGTGATCTTCAATGCGCTAATTATCGTCGCGCTGATACCGCTGGCGCTGCACGGCGTGCGCTACCGTCCGGTCGGCGCGGAGATATTGCTGAGGCGCAATCTCTTGATTTATGGGCTTGGCGGCGTGGTCGCGCCGTTCGTAGGGATCAAACTAATTGATGTGATTGTGACGCATTTGCATCTGGCGTGAGACGACTATGAAAAAGAACCTCATGATTTCGATTTGGATGACGCTGGCGACGACGATTATCTTCGGGCTGATCTATCCGCTCGCAGTGACGGGTCTTGCTCAAGTGATGTTCCCCGACCGTGCGAACGGGCAATTAATCCGGCATGACGGCAAGATCGTCGGATCGAAAATCATCGGGCAGGCATTCGCCGGCGCTTCCTACTTTCATTCCCGGCCATCGTACGCCGGGAATGGGTACGATGCTGGACAAAGCTCAGGTTCAAATCTCGGACCGACGAACAAAACTCTGATCGATCGCGTGAACTCAGACGTGCAGAAACTGCAGGCTGAGAATCCGGGCGCACCAGTTCCAGTGGACTTGGTCACATCTTCGGGTTCGGGTCTCGATCCGGAGATTTCACCGGCTGCCGCGGAGTTTCAAATTCCGCGAGTGGCTCGCGTGCGCGGCATCAGTGAGCGGGACGTACGCGCGATAGTTGCGAAGCATACGCTGCAGCGCGATCTGGGATTTCTCGGCGAGCCCCGCGTAAACGTTCTCGAGCTGAATCTCGATCTCGACGCCGTGCACCCTGTCTCCCGCTGAAGCGGCGCGGAATTCCGCACTACGATTCAGAGCTAGAAGTTTTTCCCCGTGCGTCCCGAGGGATAACGAGGCGATAGCCTACCCACGGCTCCGTCAGAATATATTTCGGATTCGACGGATCAGGCTCAATCTTCTTGCGCAACTGATTCACCGTAACGCGCAAATACTCGGTCTCGTCGCCGTAGTCAGGGCCCCAGATCGCCTGCAGAAGCCGCCGATGCGTCAGCGGCTTGCCTTCATCGGCCGCGAGCTGCCGAAGCAGCTCAAACTCCTTTGGCGTCAGATGAACCGGATTGCCGCGAACCTTGACGATGCGCGATTCGAAATCGACGCTCAATTCTTTCGTCGCGATGGGAGCGATCGTTTCCGACGGCCCAACGCGGCGCAGAGCCGCGCGGATGCGAGCGAGCAATTCTTCCATGCTGAATGGTTTCGTAACGTAGTCGTCGGCGCCGGCATCGAGTGAACGCACTTTGTCTTTTTCCCCACTGCGGACCGTGAGCATGATGATTGGGACATTCGAGCTCGTGCGAATCTCGCGGCATGTGTCCAGGCCGTCTATTCCCGGCATGTTCATATCGAGAAGAATGAGGTCGGGCCGCTCGCGCCGGATTTTTTCGAGCGCAGCCGCTCCGCTTGCGGCTTCAACAATCGTGTAGCCTTGCGAGGAGAGCGTCGCACGCATAACGCGCCGAATTTGCGGCTCGTCGTCCACAACGAGAATCTTGGAGGTTTTCATCGGCTGGCAGCGGGACTATGGTCGATCGGCAAGCTGAAATAGAAAACAGATCCGTGGCCCAGCTGGCTGGTGACTCCGATCGAGCCGCCGTGCGCCTCTACGATGGCCTTCGCGATGGGCAGGCCCATGCCTGTTCCCTGAACCTGAAAGCGCTGGTCCTTGCCGCGATAGAATTTGTCAAAGATCAGGCCTACTTCCATATCTTCGATGCCCGGGCCCTGATCGGCGACGCTCGTGACCAGAGATCCGTCGCTCACTTCCGCTGAGACGGTAATCGGCGTGCCGGCAGGAGAATACGCATTCGCGTTCTCGAGCAGCCGCACAAGAACATCTTTGATGCGGCTGAAGTCAGCGCGCACCGGCGGAAGCGCGGCATCGACGTGGATATTTACTGGCCGGGCGGCGAGAAAAGGGCGGCACTGCTCGATTGCAGCCGAGGCGATTTCGTCGATCGAGTGGCGCTCGAGCTTCAACTCGAATTCGCCGGCGTCGAGGCGGGCCATCTCCGCGGCGTCGCCGACAAGCTGATTCAACCGGTCGGCTTCTTCTTCAATAATCGTGAGCAATTCGCGGCGATTTGACTCGGGCGCCTGAGGCTGGGAGAGCAAGGAGGTCACGGAAGCTTTGATTGACGTGAGCGGCGTGCGCAGATCATGAGTGATCGAATCAAGGAGCGCGGAACGCAGTTGCTCGCCCTCGCGCGCAGCTTCCGCTTTGCCGAGCCGTTCCACCGCGCGTGCGCGCTCGGCCGCAATCGCGACGAGAGTGCCGAGCGCCTCAAGCGTTTTGCGCGTCAGAATCGGGCCCGAAATCCCCAGGCTTCCCAGAGGTTGCACTCCGATTCGCACAGGCACGAACGAAATGTTGCGACTCGCGATGATGAGTGGCTCCTCGCGATTGGCCGCGCTTCTCATTTCCTCCTCATCGAAGTGCGCTTCACCGCCGCCGGAACGGTAGAATTTCTGTTTATTGATGAGAAAGAGGGATGCCGCTCCCACCTCGAAAACATCCACGATGTGGTTTGGAATCGCGTTCAACAGCTGGATCACGTTGCCTTCCACCAGCAATTGCTGGCTGAACGAGTAAAGCCGTTCGATTTCACGCCGCTGCCGCTGCNNCGAGAGAGGTGCCGAGGAACGCCACCAGAGCCACCCAATTTTCGGGCGAAGCGATAACGAACTGGCCGACGGGCGGCAGAAAGAAATAGTCGTACGCCAGCATCGCGGCAAGGGACATGAACACCGAAACTCGCAGNNAGAAGAAAGGTAAGCGCGACCGTCGTTTGATTTACCGGCAGGAGTTTTCGATAGACGTACGTAATTGCCAGGACAATGCAGAGAGCCAGCACATAACGGAGCGTTCGGTACGCGAGGCGTCGCCACACTCCGTTATTCTAGCCTAGCTTTCCTGCATCGCCGCTCAAAGAACACGCGGACACNNATAATGGCGAAACGACCCGAAGAGTGGCTCGAGATAGCCGCGCCACCTGAAAAAACAAAAGGCATCTTCAAGCTATTCCTCGGATACGCACCTGGCGTGGGCAAGACCTACAGCATGCTCAGCGAGGGTGTCCGCCGGCACAACCGCGGCGAAGACGTCGCGATCGGCGTCGTTGAGACGCATGGCCGTAAAGGCCTCAATGAATTGACCTCGCAGCTCGAAGCTGTTCCGCGCCGCAAAATCGAGTACAAAGGAACGATTTTCGAAGAAATGGATGTGGACGTGATTCTTGCGCGCAAGCCGCAAGTCGTCCTAGTGGATGAATTGGCGCACACGAATATTCCCGGCAGCAAGCACCGCAAGCGCTACGAAGACGTCCAGGAGATCCTCGCCGCAAAAATCGACGTTCTCTCCACGATGAACATCCAGCATATGGAGAGCATCGCGCCGACCGTGCGGGCGATTACGGGCGTGGTGGTGCGAGAAACCGTGCCCGATTGGGTTCCGCTGATGGCAACCGAGACGGTCATGGTGGACCTTACGCCCGAGGCGTTGCAAAGCCGCATGCAGCGCGGCGATGTTTACACGCCAGATAAAGTCAGCCAGGCTTTGAAGAATTTCTTCCGGCGCGGAAACCTGATCGCGTTGCGCGAGCTTGCTTTGCGGCAGGTGGCCGAACACGTCGACCGCAGTCTCGAAAATTACATGGCGGCGAAAGATATTCACGAGACATGGCCGGTGCGGGAGAGGCTCGCTGTGTGCGTCAGCGCAAATCCGGGCGCGCAATACCTCGTCGCGCGAGCCGCTAGGATGGCGAGACGCCTCGACGCGGAGTTTTACGTCGTCTATGTTGATTCCGGAGACAAGTTGCGAGAGGCTGACCAGAAATCGCTCGAAGCGAATCTTGCGTTCGCCGAAGATTTGGGAGGCACAGTCGCGCGGCTTCACGGCCGCAACATTGCGGACGCCGTCGCACAATTTGTGCGCGAAAAACACGTGACGCAAGTGATTTTTGGCCGCTCCGCCGATCAGGGAATTCGAAGGTATCTTTATCTTTCCGCCGTAAATCGTTTCCTGCGAGAAGCTCCTTCCGTGGATGTGCATATCGTGACGCAAGAAGTCGATTGAATCTTTGGCGAATTCACGGCTTGCCGGATGTCACGAACCAGCCATCACCGCTGGCATCCTGTTACTTGCGTCCGGAATCCGAATAAACGTAAGATGCTAGTTGGTGATGGTTTCGCGACATTCCAGGTGCGATTGAGTGACCGAAATTAGGCCTCCGAACTGCTTTCAATTGCGAAGCGAACGTGCCCGGCTTCTCGCGAAGTTGATGGTCCTGATTCTGCTGGTTTCTGTGGCAGGGCTGGAGACCGGTGCAAAGAATAGTCTGTACTATCCCCGAAATATTTCTGTTCACTACCTTTCGATCGGCAGTAAGGTCAAAGTCGCGGCGTCTCCCGCGCAAATCGATCGAAGCCCACTTCATCTGATTGCGAAACTGTCTCCTCCGCGACCGCTAACCCGCATCGCACCGGAGAACAAGACGGAAGCGCCTCCCATCCAACGTCTCTGTGTAACGGTAGCACTGCAACATCGTTCTCCCCCGTCTGTTCTCTCTTAATTCCCCTGTTTTCTCGAAGCGGAGTGTCGTAACGTTTCCATCACAATTGGCACGAACAATTCCGCGCGGAAGTAAAGTCCATTGAGTTTCTACACGGCGCGAAGCGGAAGTGAAAGCACGAATGCGAGCTAAGCGAAACTATGAACAAAGCAACGCAGCCTGCGCTTGACCGATTTTTTCTTGGCCTCCAAGTGTTTGCGGTCTTCCTAATTGGAGTAATGCTGTCGGCCTGTGCCGCCAAGCCCAATCCCGATGATCCCGCGAATGCTCCACATGTCGCTGTGGTCAAAGTCGAGCGGCGCGATATCGCAAGCGATTTGGAGATCGCGTCCGAATTTCTTCCGTATCAAGAAATTGATGTCTTCGCAAAAGTCTCCGGCTACATCCAGAAGCTTTATGTGGATTGGGGCACGCATGTGAAACAAGGACAACTTTTGGCGGTGCTCGAAATCCCAGAACTGCAGCAGCAGATTGATGAAGATCAAGCCGCAGTTCGGGGCAGCGAGCACGATCTGTCCCGATTTCGCGAAGAGTTGAGCCGAAATGAGTCTATGTACAGCGTCGCGCATATCACTTATTCGCGCATCGCGGATGTTCAAAAAACGCAGCCCGGACTGGTGGCGCAGGAAGAGATCGACGAAGCGCAGGGGAAAGACCTGCAAGCCTCGGCGAATGTCTCGGCCGCCAAAGATTCGCTCGCGTCCGCCGAGCAGTCATTGGCTGCGGCCAAGGCGGCGCTGGAAAAAGATAGGGCGCTCTATGCGTACGCGCGAATCACGGCTCCTTTCGACGGCGTGGTCACGCAGGTCAACGCATATACCGGCGCTCTACTGCCGGCAGGCACGTCGACAAGCAATGGTGGTCTCGGGCTGTGCCATCTTTCGCAGAACAATCTCTTGCGGCTGGTGATTCCTGTGCCGGAACGAGCTGTGGGAGATATTCATCTCGGCTCATCTGTAGCCATCCGCGTTTCCACGATTAACGATACGTTCGAGGGCAAAATCGTGCGTTTCTCGGGGCAGATCGACAATCAGACTCGCACGATGCACACCGAAGTTGAGGTGCCGAATCCAAAGTATGTACTCGTTCCCGGAATGTACGCGTCGGTGCGGATTCCACTCCACTCAGCGACCAACGTCCTGACAGTGCCGCTTCAGGCAGTGCGGGCTACGGGAAACGATGACGGGACAGTACTTGTTGTAAATAACGCGAATCGAATCGAGAGGCGGGCGGTGAAACTCGGACTGCAGTCAGCCGATTTTTACGAAGTGATTTCGGGCCTGAGCGAGAACGAGAAAGTCATTTTTGGCGAACAGAACCAATACAAGGACGGCGAGCTGGTCTCGCCAAGTGACGCCGGCCCTGCGCCCGCGCCTCAGGAATAACCATGCCGAAATTCTCCATCGATCATCCCTACTTCATCATCGTGATTTGTCTTTTCATTTGTGTGCTCGGCGTGACGAGCATGGCACAGATGCCGGTGGACATGTTTCCGCCGATCAACATTCCTGTCGTTCTGGTCGCCACCTTCTACAACGGGATGCCCCCCGAACAAATCGAGGCGGACATTACCGACACGTTTGAGCGTTTCTTCACACTCGGCAGCGGGATCGATCACATGGAATCTCGTTCGATGTCGGGAGTTAGCCTCATAAAGATTTATTTTCAGCCGGGCAGCGATGCGAACGCGGATGTCACGCAGATAGCGAATCTTGCGATGGCCGATCTGCGCCGCCTGCCTGAAGGAACATTGCCGCCAGTCGTGATGAAAGTGGACGCGTCGAGCCTGCCCGTTTGCCTTTTGACTGTGGAAGGTCAGGGCTTGAACGAGACGCAGCTGCACGATTATCTCCAGTATCAAATCCGAAATCAGATTGCCGGGGTCCCGGGCGCGACAGTTCCACCTCCTTACGGAGGCCGGTATCGCCAGTTGATGGTCTACGTGGACCCGCTCAAGCTTCAGGCGCATCAACTGAGCCCCATGGATGTCGTGCGCGCGATGGATGAATCCAACTTAATTCTGCCGGCGGGCGACGTTCGAATCGGGCCGGTGGATTACAACATTTATACGAACGCGCAGGTGCCGAACGTCGAAGCGTTGAATGAAATACCGTTGAAAACCGAAGGGCAGAAGTCTGTTTTCATCTCCGACGTTGGCAAAGCGGTGGATGGCTCGTATTTGCAGTACAACATCGTGCGGGTGAACGGGCAGAAATCCGTTTACGTGCCGATCCTGAAGCAAGGCGGAGACACGAACACGATTGCCGTCGTCGACGGCATCAAGAAAGCGATTCTCAATCTCCGGGATATTCCTTCGCAATTAAAGTCGCATGTGCAGTTTGATCAATCGCTGTTCGTGAAGGGCGCGATTTCGACGGTAATGCGCGAGGGAGCGGTCGGGATCGTGCTCACGGCCATCTTGATTTTGGTTTTTCTCGGCAGCGCGCGCGCAACGGCCGCGGTGTTCCTTTCGATTCCGCTCTCGGTAATGATCACGTTCTTCATCCTGCATTTGATGGGCAGAAGCATCGACAGCATGGTGTTGAGCGGACTGGCGCTTGCGTTCTCCCGCCTGATCGACGATTCCGTGGTGGTCATCGAAAACATTTACCGGCACATCGAGCTCGGCGAGGACCCGAAAGTCGCCGCGATTCACGGCGCTAACGAAGTGGCTCTCCCCGTTCTGGCGATCATGCTGGTTGCCGTCGTCGTGTTTTTCCCGGTCACTTTTCTTTTCGGGGTGAGTAAGTATCTCTTCTCTGCACTGGCGCTGGCCGTCGTTCTGGCTCTATTCGCTTCTTATTTCGACGCAATGACGGTCGTGCCTCTTTTCTGCGCCCAGTTTCTCAAGCCGCTCTATCCGCGCGGGGAAGAAAAAAAAGAAATCAAGAGAACCTGGGGAATGAAATTTCACGAAGGATTCAACACCAAATTTTCGAGGATGCTTGACGTTTACGAAAAGTGGGTACGCAAAGCTCTGGACCGTCCCCGCAAAACACTTGTAGTTTTTCTGGCGATTTTTGTGCTTAGTTTTGGGCTCTTTCCCTTGATCGGAGTTTCGTTCTTTCCGCGTACCGATGCCGGGCAATTCGTCATCAACGTAAAAGCGCCGACTGGCACGCGAATCGAATTGACCGATAACTACATTAAGAAAGTCGAGGCCATCGTTCGCCAAGTCGTGAAGCCCGACGATCTCAATGCGATCGTGTCGAACATCGGCGTTATGCCGGATCTATCGTCTCTTTTTACACCGAATTCCGGAATGCATACCGCCGTAGTGCAGGTCGGATTCAAGGAGGATCACAGCGTCAGCAGCTTTATTTACATGCAGCGAGTACGTGAGCGAACCGCCCGGGAGCTGCCGGAACTGCGAACGTACTTTCAGTCCGGCGGGCTCGTGGACTCCGTCCTGAATCAAGGGATGCCCGCACCGATCGACATTCAAGTGAGCGGCATGGATCTGAAAGCAGACGATCGCGTCGCGCAAGACCTCGCGCGGGAAATCAAGGGGCTGCCGAGCGTCTCGGATGTCTATATCCCGCAGGACATGGATTATCCCGCGTTAAAAGTGGATGTGAATCGCGCTCGTGCCCGCGAACTGGGCCTCAGCCCGAAAGAGGTAATCGACAATATCATCACGGCGCTGACGTCGGACGTGATGATCGCGCCCAGTTATTGGGTTGATCCCAAGAGCGGAAACAATTACTTCGTGACCGTGCAGTATCCGGAAAATCAGGTGAAATCGATCGAGGACTTAAAGGCGATGCCATTGCGCGCGGCGAATTCGGCCGCGCCGACGTACTTGAACCAAGTTGCCGAGGTAACGCCGATGCTGACGCCGACGGAAGTGGACCACTACCAGTTGCAGCGAGCTGTGGATATTTACGTCGCCCCGAAGAAAGAAGACGTCGGCGGCCCCGAAAGCCAGATTTCAAAGATCATTGCGCATACGCAGATACCTCCGGACCTCCGCGTGGACGTCCGCGGACTTGTTGTGACGATGCGCAAATCTTTCAGGAGCTTCGGGATCGGCCTTTTGCTCGCAATTCTGCTTGTATATCTGATCCTTGTCGCTCAATTCGGCTCGTTCATCGATCCCTTTCTGATCGTGCTCGCAGTGCCAACTGGCCTGATCGGAGTGATTCTGACGCTCGCGTTCACGCCAACTACGCTAAACATTCAGTCGCTCATGGGTCTCGTGATGCTGCAAGGAATGGTGGTCTCCAACAGCATTTTGATCGTGGATTTTGCGAATGTGTTGCGCGGGGAAGGTCTCAGCTTGACGGATGCGGTCGCCCGTGCGTGCAGGATCCGCTTGCGGCCCATTCTGATGACTTCGCTGGCAACAATCGTTGGGCTATTGCCGATGGCGTTCAAACTTGAAACTGGGAGCGAGGCGTACGCACCGCTCGCGGGAGTGATTATCGGCGGCTTGATCACGTCAGTGGTCCTGACCGTATTTGTCGTTCCGGCCGCGTACTTGCTCATCTACCAGCGGCGCGCTGAAGCCCAGGCGGCTGTCGCGGCACAGGAGGCTCAATAATGCGACTGCTTCACGCACTTTTTGTTTTGGCGATCCTGTCTCTCATTCCGGCACCGAGCTTCGCGCAGAACGCGCAACCGATGACATTGAAGGAAGCTGAGCAGATCGCAATCCAAAACCATCCGCAGATTCAGGCTGCAACGAACCTTGCCGCCGCTGCCCGAGCGCAAGTGAAAGAAGTTCGTTCCGTCTACTACCCTCAGGCGTATGGCAGCGCGACGGGCGCCGTGGCCGAGAACGATAGCCGCATCGCCGCGGGAGGGTTGAACAACTCGATCGTCTACGACCGCTACGCAAACGGGGTGACCGTCAATCAACTCATCAGCGATTTTGGACGAACGCACGAATTGGCGAGAAGTTCAAATCTTCATGCGCAGGCGCAACAGGAGAACGTCACAACCACACGTGCGGACGTGCTCTTGCAAGTGGATCAGGCTTATTTCGGGGTGCTGAGGGCGAAGGCAGTGCTCCAAGTTGCGCGGGGAACCGTGAAGAATCGGCAACTGGTGGCCGATCAAGTGAGCGCGCTCGCGAAGAACCAATTGAAATCGACGCTGGACGCGAGCTTTGCAAACGTGAATCTGGCGCAAGCGCAGCTTCTGCTCGTTCAAGCGCAGAATGATCTTCAGGCTTCGTATGCGGAACTTTCGACTGCGCTTGGTTATGGCGACCAGCGCACGATCGAGCCGGCAGAGGAGCCCATGCCCTCGGCGCCGCCGGCCGATTTCTCTCGATTGATTCAACAAGCGTTGCGCGACCGGCCGGAACTTATCGGCCAGCGCCTCGATGTGAATTCCGCGATGAGTTACGCGACGGCCGAGCGGGATTTGTGGACGCCAACGATTTCAGCTGTGGGCACGGCGGGGCTCGTGCCGTATCGCGAAGACGAGTTGGCATCGCGATATGCAGCAGCGGGGTTCAACGTGAACATCCCAATATTTAACGGGCACCTTTACGGCGCGCTGCGGAACGAAGCGGATGCGCATGCTCGCGCACAAGAACAGTATCTCCGCGACCTGCAGAACAGGATCGTTCGTGACGTGCGCACATCGTGGTTGAATGCGAACTCCGGATTTCAACGGTTGTCGGTTACGAATCAGCTTTTGCAGGAAGCTACGCAAGCTCTCGATTTGGCGCAAGTGCGGTACAAACTTGGTTTGGGTTCAATTGTCGAGCTGAGTCAGGCGCAGTTGGGCATTACGCAGGCCCAGATCGAGCAGGCAAGCGCGAAATATGATTACCAGATGCAGTTGTCGGCGCTTAACTATCAGCTGGGCGCACTTCACTAGAGAAGAATGCGGCGCAGAAGATCTAAGCCGCTACGCCTACAGATACATAAAAGCTGCTGTTCAAATTAGCACACGGTCCCAGTAGTTTTTTTGTCTGTTTTCCGGCCTCTCTGATGTGTGCGGGCGCCTAAATACCCCTAGCGGAAACTCCCGCAATAGCTCAGACTCAATACAGTAATGGATTGCCAACGTCGTGGGCTGTTGTGCAAAAAGGGAAGTCTTTCTCTCCGACACCTACAAAATGACCAACACGATTCTCATGCAGTATATGGGCTTTGAAGCNNTTCACGCTCACCATCGCTGACGAGGCCTTTAACGCGCGTCGTGTTCGCTATCAAGATGCGCCGGGCGTGTGTTCGTTGCGATTGCGGCGAGAGCTAGTCGGGAATGCCAATTGCCTTGCCAACACTAATTTTTCTATTACGGACGCGGAAATGGACGACTACAGGACCGCGCATACCAGCAAGACCCCGAAGAGCCCCTATTCACCCAAGCCAGGTAACGAATTCTGACCGATCCATCTAGCACGGGAGCGAATACCTCCGCCGCTCGCGTGATGGCTCGACCGCTCCATCACCCGGCTACAACTCGGGTGCAGCGGCGAACCAACTTGTCCTCATCAATCGCAGCAAGAAGCCCGTGCTTCTGCTTGCCGGAGAAGTCGTTGCCGGCAGCAATCGCGCGATGGTTCAATCAGGAACCGAATTAGGTAGGTAGAAGAGCAGGCGGCTGTCTAGCAGCCACCTGCCCTCAGAAGTGAAGTTCAGCCTGAATTTTCCCCGCCGTTAATGATGTGCGGTGCAGAGCTTTCGTTCTGCTTGCGAGCGTTCGCAATGATGCTTACCATCTAAGTTTCGATACGTTCCTGGTGTGCAGCTTTCTCAGAGCCCGCGAACGACTTCCGAGAGGAACCATGTGCGTCGCTCGGTCTGATCGATCCAAGTCTCGATCAAGCTGGCGGTCGCAACGTCGTTGTGCCGCTCGCAGATTTCGTGAGTCGAGCGCAGATATTGAGTGAATTGCTGATTGTCTGCGGAGAGTTCAGCGAGCATGTCCTTCGGGTCCACAACCGCTTCATTATTATCTTCCAATCGCTGATGCCGCGAAACATCGCTGATCGATCGGAGCGTGGAGCCTCCGATTTTCCGCGCGCGTTCAGCGATGTCGTCCGACATTGCGAAAATCTGATCGGAATGCTCGTCGAGAAGCAGGTGGTAATCGCGAAAATGCCGCCCGCTCATGTGCCAGTGAAAGTTTTTCGTCTTTAGATAAAGCGCGAATACATCGGCAAGCATTTGGCGCAAGGCGGTCGAAATTTCGGTGACGCCTTCGCGGCTCAGATCTGTTGGTGTATCGAACGGTTCCGTATCTTGTCGCTTTAACTTTGTTGCTTCAGCTTTTGCCATAGATTCCACTCTCCTTTGAAAGATTGACGTATTCCGCTTCGTCTCTGCCAGTTTCGGAGATTGTTCAGGGTATACGGTACTAACTCTTGGGCTGGTCGGGCAGACGAATGCGACTGGGACGGCGCCTTGGCGCGACAACCAACTGCGCCAAAGCGCCGCCGTTCAGATTTGGGGTTCTGGCTCGGACGGCACAGCTGTGTCTATGCCGGGCACTTCGCCCGGCACTTCATTCTCTAAAGTATTTACGTTTTCATCCGAACCGTCAGTGCCAGCGCGGCCCGCAAGTTTTTTCTGCGCGCGGCGCTCAGCCTTCTCGCGCTGCTTTTCCAGTCGCTTCATTTCCTTTTGACGCTTCAGGAATGTAGTGGCCATCGACTCTCCTCCGATTTCAAATAGGTGCCGAAAACGGCGCAATCCGCTCGAGGGGAACTACCAGCGCGGCTCGCGCGGCTGGCGGGAAGCCTCGCGATAGTCTTCGTTCGAGAATCCACTCCGGCCCCGATTTCCGCCCCCACCGCCGCTGCCACTGCCGCTACCGCTGCGCGGCGCTCTCCCCTCCGTCTTGGGGCGAGCTTCGTTCACCTTGAGGTTACGGCCGCCGACCTCTTTTCCATCGAGGCCGGCGATTGCCTTCGCCGCTTCTTCATCATTCGGCATTTCCACAAAGGCGAAACCGCGTGCTCGACCGGTCTCCCGGTCCATCGCTACGTGAACGCGCGTCACCTGCCCGAACGCCTTGAACAGTTCGCTCAATTCGCTTTCGGTCGTCTGGAAATTCATATTCCCAACAAAGAGGTTCTTCATTTTGCTCCCCTAGCCACCCTACTATACACCGCACGGACGCTCTCGCGCCAAATTGGGAAAATCTCTGGCCTACATCTCCACTTGCAGGAATTCTCCCGGCAGCGGAGCCAGTTTCGGTTTGGCAGCCCCTGGCATGTAGTTGATGCAGCCTGGAACTCGACCATTCTGTTCCGGCTCAGCCGCACCGAACGGCATTCTCTCCATCTTGATGCCGAGTGTGCGCTCCAACTGGAATAATTCCGTTCGTTGGTCTCTCGAGAAAAGAGTGGACGCAACGCCGAGTTCGCCTGCGCGTCCCGTACGTCCGACGCGGTGGATAAAGTTTTCCGCTATCTCGGGCAAGTCGTAGTTGATGACGTGCGCGATGTCCTGAACGTGAATTCCGCGGGAAGCCACATCCGTTGCAACCAGAACACGGAAGCGCCCTTGCTGAAATCCTTCGAGCGCAGCCGTTCGCTGCGATTGCGATCGATCGCCGTGGATCATGGCCGCGTTAATACCTTGGCGAGCCAAACCTCTGGCGATTCGTTCTGTTCCGCGCTTGGTCCGCGAGAACACGAGGCACAGGCCGCTTTCCTTGTTGAGCAAGCGCCGCAGCATTTCAGGCTTTCCGTCGAAAGGAACTTCGAATGCCTGCAGCCGCACGTTCTCCGCGGGTTTCAGTGTCGAGCCGAATGTCAGGCGCACCGGGTTTCTCGTATAGTCCGCCACCAGGTGGGCGACGGAAGCTTCAAGCGTTGCGGAGAAGCACATCGTTTGCCGGTCTTTGGGAAGAATCGATGCGATCCGGCGAATTGCCGGAAGGAATCCCATATCCAGCATGCGATCCGCCTCGTCGAGCACAAGCGTTTGCAATGCAGGGAACTGAACGAGTCTCCGATCGAGATAGTCTTCGAGGCGTCCTGGGGTCGCGACTACGAAACGTGCCCCCTTGCGGAGAGCGTTCAGTTGCGGCCCTTCGGATAGGCCGCCGACAACGAGCGCGGCCGGCGAGAGCTTCTTGCCTCGCAGGACGTTGTATTGATCCACGATCTGCATCGCGAGTTCGCGCGTGGGAACAAGCACCAAAGCCGCGATTCCGCGTCCGTCTTGACGGAGCAGCTTCTCGATAATGGGTACTAGAAACGCCAGGGTCTTGCCGGTTCCGGTTTGCGCGGTCGCAAGGACATCTTTGCCCTTGAGCGCTTCCGGGATCGCCGCAGCCTGCACGGGTGTTGGCACGGTAAACCGTGCCGCTGTCAGCCTTTCCATAACATAAAGTGACAGGGGTAATTCTGAAAAAGTCTTCATTTTGCTTTCTTGCTGGGGAAGGGGTCTAAGCGCGGAAGTAAACTCCCGTTTGCCCGACCGTCTTGCCTGCCAGTCTTTGGATTTTAGATTACGCTGAAGACGAACGGAGGAAACTGAGGGCGGGTGTTCTCAGATCAAGTACTCAACCAGAGGGACCGCACAACCACAACCGAAGTATCAAGCGCATACGGAGTATAACACACTCGGCGCCTGAATAGTGCTCGAAAGCTCATAATAGGCAATGGTTGCAAGTCTGACTCCCACCCCTGTGAGGCCCCCACCCTTAATTGGAGGAATTTCCTATCAAGAACGGGCAGTCGACCAGTAAAAACAGAAGCTTTTAAGTTTATGAATATAAGCAAGTTAGAAAGAGAGGGACGCCATGAAGTCAATCCTTGGCTCGACGATTTGGATATCTGCGTGCTCTGAACCCCTCCAATTTTGTGCCAATTAGTGGTATTATGGCGTATGAACAAAGCCTACAGAGTTGTTTTTCTATGCCCTAAGGGCGGTCATAATATCAACTTGCAACGAAAGTGCTCCAAGGCATCGCTTTCTGAAAACGAGGCGATGAAAATGTTTCGAAATGAGAAGATTGCCTGCTCCGATCCTCATTGCGGATGGCACGGGAAGGTCTTCCAGACGAAGCTTCTTCGCATTCTGCCATTCACTTGGATTCTTTCTCCCGCGACCTCTTAACCGAGCGTTACGGCAGTGCTGCTGGGTTGGGCGCACCTGATCTAGGCGATCACGCGCGCGGGACTGTTAACGGGGGCGAAGTTCAGAATCCACACCTTGCGTGACGCGTGATCTAGAGGTGTGCGCGGCGGCGAAATGCGGTAACTTCAAGATTCTATTCGTTGCTGGGTTTGGCCTAAACTTTCGCACGCAAGCTAACAGTCCTACATCGAAACTTTCGGATCCGGTTCAAGTTCAAGGAGGCAGAGGACTGCTATTTCTGTCGCGCCTGCGAGGCGAGAAGGGAAGCAACACCACGAACATTTCTCTTCTGTTGTGGCGGCCCGACTTCTTCTCTTGAGGATTCCGCTTAGTCCGTTGCTTCGATTTCTCTTCTACCGCCAAAATACCGGGCAAGAATCGTCAGGCTGATAGCGCCCATAAGCGCAGCCAGGTTCGTGTAAATCATTTGGCCTCGGATAAGGAGGTGTAACGCGCCAAACATGAATCCGCCCGCAACTGCTCCTGCGATCCCCATTACGATGTCCACGAATCGATCTCGGCCCTCATCAGACATAACTCTCCCGGTCAGCCAACCCGCCGCGAATCCATCCAACATCCAAAATAGCAACGCCATCGCGTTTCTCCTTTTGCTCTTCACCCGTAACTAGAGAGTGTTTCCTTGCTGCCAGAAAGGGCAACTCAGGCGTTCTTCATATCTAGGGAGGATGAGCACACTGAGAAAAATGAGCGGGGCGGACCATCCCGCCCCGCCCAAAAAACAGCTTCTTCTATTACGCCGCTACGGTAGCGGCAATCCTGTGAAAGGTGGAGTTGGCGACATTGTAGGTTTCCACCTGAACTGGCCCATCAATCATTGTCGATAGGGCCTTGGTCACTTCGGCGAAACTTGCGCGGTTGTAGGCATCCGCACTTTCCGCGCGATCCCACAGACTGATCGCGAAAGCTTCGGTTCCAGACGGCGCAATAAACGTAATTTCGTCCTGGAACCCCTTCTGCTTTCGAAGGGTCGGGATTACGTTCTTTTCAAGCGTTTCCGTGAATTCGGCAACGCGGTTCGGTTTGAGGTGCATATAAACACGTCGTGCAAACATGTTGGTCTCCTTGGATTCTCATGATCAAAGGGGTGATCCAGATAACTTCCAACTGTTAGGTCAGCTGAAGAATCCCTCAGTCCGTTAACCATAATGAGTTAAGTAACTTGAACTGTCAATCTTATTCTGAGAATATCACCATTAGTTAATCGTTCGTAGTTAATTGCCGGGAGGCGCTCTGTGGACGTTTGCATGGTGATCAAGCGGCGGCTGGAAGAATTGGGACTCGAGCAGAAAGACCTGGCCGCCGCTGCCGGTGTCACCGACTCTTATATTTCCCAATTGTTGACTCGAAAGAAATTGCCGCCGGCGCCCGACCGCACCGACATTTACGTCAAGTTCGGGAAATTCTTGAAGCTTCCGTCGGGAAAACTTTCCGAACTGGCTGGGCACGAGCGCACGGAAGAATTGAAGAAAAAGCTGTCGGATCCTCCCGAGCCTCTATTTGGGGAAGTGCGCAAGCTGGTTTTGCGCAAGTGCGCTCCCGATAGGGAAAAGGAAATACGCTCCATTTTTGAAAAGCAGCCTTTTGGTGAATTGGAGCGCCTCGTAACACAGAAGCTCCTGGACGTCGTGAAGAAGGTCGCCAAAGAGGAATTGGAAAGTGAAAGCTGGCTCAAGCTTGTCGCAAACTTGAACGGCCGAAGTTATGAAGAGATGCGGGTCATCGTCCTGGAATTTCTCGATACAGACGTCTTCAACGTTTCCGCGGAGAATTGCATCGCCTTCCTCGATCCACTGATTGATTCTTGGACGATCGACCTGGCCAACTTCGGAATGGAGATTGTGTTAAACCGGCGTCTGGCTCCCGGGTACCTGAAGAGACTCGAGTTTGTAGAAAAGGAACCGGATGAAGTTTTTGAGGAAGAGGCCGGTCTCAAGGAATTCCTTCGTAACCCTTCGTTAAGCAGCGACGCTACCGAGCGAGAACTCGGGTTCCTGAAAAAGTTGAAATTTAAAGGCTCCCGGCCCACAGCGCTTTATTACTACCGCGAATTGCAGAATCTCCGAGATCCGCTCAACTTTCGGGAATCCTCGCCGGCTCCGCTGCACATTTACGGACACGCGGTCACCGCTCGAAAGCAAACGCAGCCTCGCGCCGGAGAGCGCGCACTGCAACCCCGGACAGAAAGTAGGGGCCGGAGATCTCCCAAGAAAAGTAAATCAAAAGCTGCGCGCTAGCGCCGCGCAAACTGTTCTGCACGAATCCTATCTGCATGCCCGCTCGCTGATCGGCATAAATAACTCGCCAAGATCTGAAGTCTCCTCTGAGCAGCTTCAGCAGAGTAGAGCCATTGGGAAACCGGTTGATGAGGTGTCGATCGCGTTGCGTCACGATTGACAGGTGCGCCTGGAGAGCCCGGAGTTTCTGATACACCGCCCGGTCTAAAACGGGAGTAACCTTCAAATTGACTCCGCCTCTTTCCCCATCTGGAACGAAATTGAGTTACGACGCGAGGCTCGTGCCAGGCGTCAAAGTGGATTCCAAGTTGTTTCAGCTTTGAAATCAGTGACTTAACCCGAGTTAATTCCCATCCCTGACATGTCAGCGTCCCCAATTAGATTTGGCATCGGCTGTGCGTAGATTTTCTCTACGTGCCTAATTATGAAATCAAGAATTCGAAACTCAATTTCCGCGTAATCGCGTGAATGCGCTCAAGCGTCTTTTTCCGCCGACGGAGCGCGCACTTCATTCTAGCCGCCTCCGTGAGGTGTCGATACAACCGCAGGGAAACGCCAACCGGCGATGGAACAGGAGAAGCTGATGCCTAAGGTTACGTTGAGAAAGATATGAGTTCTGGCGTTCCTGATGACTGGCTCTATAGCTGGATGCGGGCGGGAACAAACGTTGGGCCCCGCGACGCCGCTTGTTGTTTCTACGTCCCCCGTAAATGGCGCTACTGCTGTGGCCGTGAACACGACAATCTCCGCTGCGTTTAGCGAGGCCATAGACTCCACAACGATCAACGGAACAACATTCACGTTGACTGGGCCAGGAACCGCTGCCGTAGCAGGGACGGTGACTTACGCAGGGACCACTGCGACGTTTGCGCCGACGGCCGTTCTTGCGTAACACTTTATTTACTGTGACGATTACGACCCCAGCGAAAGATCTCACAGGTGGTTCGCCGGCCGGCAGCTTTGTGTGGAGCTTCACGATGGGAACCGTACCCGCAGTGATCTCCACACGTCCCGCCAATGGCGCTACCGGCGTACCGATCACGCAGACAATCACCGCAACTGGCAGGAGCACGGTAATCGTACCCTGCGCACCAAGAACTGTGCAAAACGGGACAGTTTGTATTTAGTTGAGTGATAAAATCCCGACGCAAAAGATGGCTTTTTTCGGTTGAATCGATTCGAAAGGAATTCCGTCAAGCAAATGAAGCATTCGCACGGTTCTGTCTTGCTTTGGGACGCGTTGCCATGATTCTCGTTGCGCGTCAACGGTTGGTGCAGGGCCAAGAGTCCGGATATGCGACAACCGCGGGCGTGTCGTTATTGGCGTTCTCAAGTGGGCTGCCGCGTGCGGACTTAATCCTGGAAATCGCGTCTACCGATTTACCAATGCGATCCATCGAGTTCTGATATTGTCTTTTTTTTGCACGACCAATCTAGCTTCGAAGAGGTCCCACACATGAAGCACTTGAGATTCGTAGCAAATCTTTCGAAGTTCGGTCCGATGGATTGTGCGTTCCGTCTGCTGCGGCTGGCGATCCCAGCGCTGATGGTGGTTTTGTTTGCCTCAAACGCCCAGGCGCAGTTCCAAGCGACTGTTCAGGGAACGGTAACGGATGCTAAGGGTGCAGTGGTCCAGGGTGCGGCAGTTACTCTCATTGACCCGTCCACGCTAGTTACGAAGACGACCACGACTAGCGCGGAAGGCTTTTATCGATTTGCGGAAGTCGCTCCGGGCACATACACCGTGACGGTCGAAGCGAAGGGATTTGACAAGAACGTGGCGGATCACGTGATCGTATCCGGTGAGCTTGCGCGCGGTTTGGATATCACGCTGACGGTCGGACAGGTGACCCAGTCCGTCACCGTCAATGCGGACAATGGGCCCGATCTTCAATCCGAGGAGGGAAGTATCGAGGGCACTATCACTAATCAGGAAGTCCAGCGTCTGCCGAGCTTCGGCCGCGACCCCTACGAGTTGCTTCGCTTTGCTCCGGGAGTGTTTGGAGATGGGGCCCGCAGCGGGCTGGGTCTTTCAGTAGGATTTCCCAACGGGCCAGGCGCTAATGGTGGCACCGGCGGCCCGGGCGGTTCGAACACTGCCCTCTATCAAACGGAGAACCAGCAATCCATCAGCGCCAACGGCCAGCGCATCACTTCCAACGATTACACGGTTGACGGAGTCAGCGTAAACAGCCTGCAGTGGGGCGGCGCCGCCGTAATCACGCCCAGCCCCGAAAGCGTGCAGGAAATTACTGTGCTTTCAAGCGACTATGACGCTGGCGACGGCCGCAATTCCGGCGCGCATATTAAAGTCGTCACCAAGGCCGGGGTCAACCAGTTCCACGGCGCTGGCTTTTTTCAATATCAGACGCCCGGCCTGAACTCCGACAATAAATACGACGGCTACAATTTTGGCCCAAATACCTTCGATCCCCTCGTCCGCGACGAGAATGCCTACCGCCAATTCGGGGGCAATCTCGGCGGCCCGATCCTCAAGAACAAGCTGTTTTTCTTCTTCAACTACGAAGGGCTCCGCGACAACAACACCAACTACCAAAATGAATGGGTTGACACGCCGCAGTTTGATTCTTTGGTCGCCAGCTACACTACGGGCATTCCTGTATCAACTACACTCACCGATCCGGGAATTGCCCCGCGCGTGAAGCAAGTCCTTCCGGTTTCCTGCGCCAATTTCCCAGTTCCGTGCCAGGTCGTCGGAAATGCAGTCAATATAGGCTCGCCCACGGGAAGTTACGGAACCTATCTCAGCGGGAACCCCCAGGGATCTTGTCCCAACAATATTGAATGTGGCGCCGGCCTGACGAACGTTCCTGAATTCGAGTACGCACAGATTTACGTGCCACAGACCACCAGCGGCAACCAGTACAACGCTCGCGCCGACTACAACATGGGTCGCAGCATTTTTTCGGTGAACACTTTTTTCACGACGTACAACCAGCTCTCCGCGGATGCCAGCGCTCAGGCCCGCCCGATGGCAGACTACAATTCCGACCGCTTCACTCCGTCCGGTTTTCTCGGCTGGATATTTAACATTTCTCCCACGATGGTGAACGAAGCTCGCTTCAATTTCACGCGTTGGGCGTTCAACGAGATCTCTTCAAATCCGCAAGTCAATTGGGCGATTCCACGCACGGAAATCCAGAACGCGCTTCCTATGGGGCAGCGCGTCATCTTTGGCGCCGCTCAAGGTGACACCTCTCCGGGAGTCTACGCTGAAAACACCTTTGCTTTTCGTGATGTTCTTTCCAAGATCCATGGCCAGCACGCATTTCATTTCGGATTCGAAGCCGTGCGACTCGAAGACAATGACGACCTCTTGGGCGGCGGCCGCCCGGATGTCGTTTTTCAGCAGCCCTGGAATTTCGCCAATGGCACTCCTGTTTACGAAGCGGTTGAGGTAAATCCTCTGACCGGCGCGCCTCCCAGTGCTGCGCGCGCTTATCGCAAATCGCAATATGGTCTTTTCTTTCAGGACGACTGGAAGCTCCGCCCCAATCTGACCGTTAACCTTGGTCTCCGATGGGATTTCGACGCGCCTCCCACCGATGCCAACGGACACCTTGCGAACATCCTCCCCGGGTCCAGCCCCGTCACGGGTCTGCAGAGTGCCGTCGCCATCAATCCGGGAAAAATGTACAACTCCGACTATCACAATTTTGGGCCCCGGCTTGGTTTTGCATGGAGCCCCACGCGTTTCCATTCGAATGCCGTTGTTCGCGGAGGCTTCGGTATTGCCTACGACAGTTACGACAACAATTCGTTCGACAACACTCGAGACAATCCGCCTTTCGTCGCGAGCTACGGCATTTGCTGCGGCGGACCAGGCGCTTCGGTCAATTCGGAGTTCCTCTACGCCTTGGGCACGAATCCGCGGTCGCCGCAGAGTTATCCGGCTAACACCGCATTGGCGCTCGGTCTTGACCCCGCGACGAACCTACCGATCATAGGGCCCGGCGGCAGTGCACCCAATGTGTATGGCAATCCCCAGACTTTTAACAATCCGTACATCTATCTCTATTCGCTCCAGCTTCAGTACGCGTTGCCCGACAACTGGGTCGCCATCGCCGGATACCAGGGCAGCAGCAGCCACCATCTATTGCGCCTCAAGAACCTTCAATACTTCTATCAAGATCCGAGCCCGCTCATCGGCGCGGTGTTTCAATTCACCCCCGACACCAACGCGAACTACAATGCGCTTCTCACGGAACTGAAAAAGAACTTCAAGAACGGCCTTCTGATTGATGCCCAATATACGTACAGCAAATCTATTGACGAAGTTTCCTCTGAAGGCCCCGGTTACGGCACCAACCAGACCTATCCAACTGATCTGGCCACGGAGCGAGGCCCCTCCGACTACGACGCGACGCACAATTTCCGCGTCGTTGGCCTCTATGATCTTCCGATTTTCCGGGACCAAAGTAATTGGCAGGGAAGAATACTGGGTGGCTGGGAAATAAATGGTGACTTCCAATTCCATTCGGGATTCCCATGGACCCCCGTGGCAGTCAACGATTGCAACCTAACTCTTGGCGCGGCAACCATCTGCCCGCTTCGTCCAATTGGAGTTTATACTCAGCAGAACAATAACCATGATTCGAACGCGTTTCTTCCGAATGGCTTGGATAACAATTTTCCGGGTGGCTCGACTACCTATTTCAACGTCACAACCGAAGGATTCCCAGCGTTTAATCGAAATGCCGAACGCGGTCCGCGTTTCAGCCAATTCGATTTCAGTTTCGTTAAGAGCTTCGGATTGCCTTCGATGAAGTTCGTCGGGGAATCATCGAAAATTCAGTTGCGTATGAATGTCTACAACGCGTTCAACAAGCTGAATCTTGCGCCGTTTACGTTCCAGAGCCAGTCAACTACCGTCGCTTATGGGAATGTGGCCTCTTGTGGCACCCCTGGCAATCCACCAATCTGCAACCCTATCGCCAATCCGAATTTTGGAATTGCGACCGCCGGTCTCGCCGGGCGGGTGGTCGAACTCGAAGGCCGGTATGTTTTTTAGCTGAGCGGCTAGCGCCCGCGGGCGTGTGAAGTGAAAGCAGCGGCGGGCGAAAATTTGTGATTCCAAGAATATTGGTCGGGGCGCGCGGATTT
>PMAA01000245.1 GCA_003152355.1 Acidobacteriota bacterium
TTCGCGTAGTCGCTCGGATAGGCGGAACGCGTCGTGAGAATCACGGGCACGCCACGGAGGCGCTCATCCTTCTTGATGTATGCGCAGAGATCGTAGCCATGCATGCCATCGCCTTCAATTTCGGCAACCACGACGGCGGGGAGAGTATCCGCAAGGACCTCGCGGGCCTCAGCGGCCGAGCCAACACCCATTGCGCTGTAGCCATCGTTGTTTAGGTAGCTGCACATTGTTGTGCGCGCTCGCTCGTCGGATTCGACGACGAGGATCTTTGCGCGCGCCTGCTCGACCGGCGCAAGAATATCGCCCGGAGTCGTTGGCTCCACGACTGTCTTTTCCTGCGCGAAGCTGCGGCCGCCGGCATCTATGAGGGCTTCCTGGCCCTCCGGCGCTTTGTCGAAGCAGATCGCAACGCCTTTGCGACCATCAGCTAGGCTAACGTGGCGAACGACGCGGCCAATCTGCTCGGCATAAACTTCGCCTGGAATCGCGCTATAAGGGAACACTACCGCTACTTCCATTCCGTTCTTGTAGGTCGTCAGTTGCGAGGCAAAGAGCAAGCCGCTGCGGGAGACGTCAACCGTCGTCGTTACTTCGCTCGGGCCGTCATCAGTGATGTGGACCGGGCGCACACGCACCGGCGCGGAGATCAGCGCGCGGCGTCGCTTCCGGCGGTCTTCGCCGGAAGGATTGGACTTGTGGCCGTGCTCGGATTTCGTGCGCCCATGCGCTGAGTGGTGACCCGTGTGTTCTGCGTTGTGCGCAACACTGTGCGCCGCGTTCTGTCCCGCGCTGTGATTGGCTTCAGCTGCTCCGTTGCCGCTCGAATACTCGGCGCGCGCCTCTGAACTTTCCTGCACTGATGGCGCGTGGCTATCCTCCACTTCCACTTCAGGCATGCTACCGCCCACAATGATGACTCCGCTCGCTTCCGACGGGTGCTCGAGCGACGCCGTATCCGGAGCATAAGCCCCCGACGGGCCGCCGGTGCCGTCAATCTCGATCTCTTCGGCGATCACTCCGCCGCTAAAGCTGATCGGCTCCGAATCGGAATTTGCCCCATGTTCGTTCAGCTTTCCAGCGTGTCTGAATTTGCGCATCCTCATGCTCCTGAGTGTCGTTGGCCGTTCCTCCGCCTGGGCGCGGGAAACCGTGCCTGCCCCGGAAGGGTCACAACCCCTCCGACCTCATGAAAGGTAGCAATTTAAACCGTCAGAGCGCTCTAGCTGGATGGTTACATTCTGTGGGTACCGTCGTACTACTAGTAACTACAGCCCGAAATCGCACATCGGGCTCTGGTTGGCTGCCAGACACCTGGAAGGCGCGGTTTCAGAGGCGTTCAGCGCAATACAGATGTCACCCCTGTCCGATTGGACAGAATGCCGGCAGCGAATATCGCTATGCAGGCCGGATGTTCCTAGGTTCGGGCTTGTGGTGTGGCCGCCGCTGGGCGAAGAGTCGGCGGGACGCGGGCGGTACGATTGCGGACGCCAGATCGCAGCTGTTCGAGCCGACAGGTAGGAATGGGGCATCCCTGCGCACGAGGGCCGGCCAAAGGCTGCGTATGCCTGCTACATTCGAGATGTGATCGTTTGCCCGAATTGTGGCTTTCAGCAGGACGGTGGCGACAAATGCGTGAAATGCTCGACGCTGTTCGCCTATTACGCTGAGACGGCTTCGCAAATCACTAATGGCGGGACACTCTATTCGCCGCGGGTTAGAGATGGCAAGGCGGCGCCAGGAAACGCTCAGGAGCCCGCAGAAGAACCCATCGCGTTCGCAGGCTTACGCACTTTTAATCGCCGGGCTCGGTGGGTTGGTCTCGCATTCGTCGTTCTCTTGTTTGTGCTGATCCTTCGCAAAGGCGCGCCGCCGCCGGTGAAGGTAGAGCCGGACGCTGCCGCACGCGCCGAGGAGAAAATCCGGGTTTCGGAAGCCGAGTCTTCGGTAGGCGAGCCGCATCAATTGCAACTCGATAACGTCGAGCTGAATTCCTATCTAAATCAGAATCTTGCGATCAATGGGCGCGCGGAAACCGCGAGCATTTCGTCGAACGCGTCTCCGGCGCCGGCATCCGCATCCGGGGCCGCTGCGCCGGCAAGCCCTGCCGCGATCTCCGAGTCGTCACCGCAATCGCCGCCCCAAACTTCACCTCAAGCAGCGCCCACCCTCGAAGAAATTCAATCGTCAGTGAAAGATGTTCGCGTGGACATGCAAGGCGACCTAGTCAAGGCGTACATCGTTTATAACTTTCATGGCCAGGACCTTTCGCTCGAGCTCGACGGCCATCTACATGCCGAGGGCGGCTACCTGAAATTCGAGCCGGTCAGCGGTTCGCTCGGTTCGCTTCCGTTGCCTCAGAGCGTGTTGCAATCAGCTGCCCGGCAGCTTCTCAATTCACCCGAAAATCGCGAGAAGCTAAGGCTCCCGCCAGACGTCACTGACATCCAGATCGTAGACGGTCACGTAGTCGCCTCATATAAATAACGAAACGTGAAGTCTTATCGCCACATTCCAACCAGCAATTGTTTTTGCGGCGGCGCATGTTTGACCCCCGGCTCCTACTAGCGCCACGAATCACCGCGAGGCAGTTGTAGGGCTGGCCGGCAGACCGCCCCAAGGGCGTGATTCATGCGTATGTAGAATGGAGTTCGGCGAAATCGATCGCCCGCCCTCGCATGCCTTTGGGTTGGCAGAGAGAACTTCCCCCCGTCAGATTTCCCAAATTCCTAGGTGCCTGCGAGGGCGAACGACCGTTGCCGGGCTCCGAGCTTGGGCGGCAGAGCGGCGGCAATACCGAGATACAGTAGGTGCCCTTTTGGATCGCAGAAGGTAGCGGGAAATGGGATCGCAGGCAATTCGCAAAAATACGGAAAAGCCGCCGTGCGATTACCTAAGTAAAGCAGCTACGTAGATTCCGATTCGGTTTAGCATACTAGGACTATAACCATTATTTATGTCAACCGCGCGATTGAGTGCTTGACATCATATTATCCAGGCAGTATCTTGCGCTCTAGTAATGCTATAAGTTGCTTCGGGTCCTCAGCGTGATGGGGGTCGCGCTCGACGGGCCCGTTTAAATCGTACAAATATTAAACGCGACCCACGCTCCTTCGTTTGTCTCCGAAGCGCGGCGGATAAACCTGACTCCCGACGGCGTTCGCTGGTGACAAAGCTGAGTGCCGATGCTCGGTTTTCCGGAGCGGCGGGAAATGACTGCCAATTCAGACGCACAACGCGCTGGCGAGTTACGGCGCATTGAAAAGCAGACCGGTGGGTGCCGTCCGCGGCTTTCGGCGGCGGATCCGGCGATGCCATCCAATTCGTCTACCGCCGATTTTCAGCAATCCGAAGGAATCGCCCTAGAGCGTGACGCGCAGATTTTAGCGCTCATCGGTCCGCTGGACGACGTCCTAGTCGAGTGCGCCCCCGATTCCACCACCCTCAACGTTTGGGCAGTTGATGAGTCGCTTTTCGCGAAGCCGCGGACGGAGATGATCGGGAAGAAAATGCGCGAGCTATTTGGCGCGGACGTCGCACGTCCTTTCGAAGAAATGTTTCTGCGCGTCGCTGAAAGCGGAAAAGCTGAGCAAATGGAGTACAGCTTCACCACGCCGAGAGGGAACTATGAGGGGACGGCACGCGTCACGCGAATGTCCGCCCGCTCCGGGGCTACGCCGACCATCTGGCTGCTCGCCCACGACACCACGGAACAAAAACGCGCCGAGGACAAGCAGCGAATTCTCTCCGCTCGCATCCTTCAAACGCTCGACGAGGAACGCCGCCACACTTCGCAATTCCTCCACGAAACAACCGTACAGAATCTCGTCGCTCTCAAGATGAATCTCGGCAGGTCGCTCCGATTGGCTGGATCCACGATCCCTCAATTGCGCGAAGTGCTTGCCGAGAGCGTCGGACTTGCCGAGGTCTCGCTACAGGAGGTTCGAACGCTCTCCTATCTCCTCTACCCGCCGATTCTGGATGAGGCGGGCCTAGAGCCTGCGCTGCGCTGGTATGCGAAAGGCTTCAGCAGCCGCAGCGGCATCCAAACGCACGCCGAAATTCCCGAGGATATCGGCCGGTTCCCGCGAGACGTCGAAACAGCAATCTTCCGCATCGTCCAGGAATCGCTTGGCAACGTTCATCGCCACTCCGGCAGCCTCGTGGCATTCATCCGGCTCTCTCGCAATGGTTCCCAGGCCGTTCTCGAAATCGAAGACCAAGGCAAGGGCATGGCCGCGACGCCGGGCGCCGTTGATTTGGGTGCGTCCACACCTGGAATTGGCATCGCTGGATGGGCGAGCGCGTCAGGCAGCTTGGCGGTCAGTTCACAATCACGTCGAAATTGGGGAAGGGAACCACGATTCGCGCCGCGCTGCCAGCTGAAGCGCCAGTGGCGCTAAGTCGCGCGGCTGCGGCTGCCGGCGGCGGAGACTGATGTTGACAATGACTCCGGGGCGCGAATACGAACGATAACCACGGGTGTCTTCGTTTCTGGCGTCGCTGGACTTCGGGCGCCGGTATGAAAAACGCAGGAGAACTGTTCACATAAAAATAGAAAGGATGAATGACCATGCGATTGTACTTACAGCAAGCACTGAGAAGTCGATTTCGCGCCTTGCAGGATACTTCTCCGGCGCGCAGGCCGCTCGAGCGCAAGGTGATTCGGCACCGCATGGCATCACGATCAAAGACGCGCGACGCCAATCTCAAAATGTTTCTCGATACTCCGCCGATATCCAGAGTACTGATATCCGACGACCATGCCGTCGTCCGGCGTGGCGTACGCGCTCTGGTGGAGACCGATCCATCGCTCGTCGTGGTTGGCGAGGCGGCCACCGGTACTGAGACGATCGAACAGGTACAGACGCTGAAGCCGGATATCGTTGTACTCGATATTTCGCTGCCCGAGAAGAATGGCCTCGATGTGACGCGCTTGCTCCGGCGCGAGTCTCCGGACACGAAAATCGTGATTCTCACGATGCATTTCGCCGAGGAGGTCGCGCGCGAATGTCTTCGCGCAGGGGCGCGAGCTTACGTTGTGAAATCTGACAGCAATGACGACGTTCTCGCCGCCGTGCGCGCTGTTCGCGACTCTCGCGCGTTCTTTACCCCGCAGATCAAGGATCTCTATTACACCGGCTACATGGATTGCGTGCCTAACGCGCCCCCAGGCGCCGACGGCGAGATTCCCATCGATCGCCTGACTTCCCGCGAGCGGGAAGTGGTGAAGTTGCTCTGCGAGGGTATGAGCAACAAGGAAGTGGCGTACTCCGTGGGCATCAGCACGCGCACGGTGGAATCGCATCGCAACAACGTCATGCGCAAGCTGAATCTCGACGCCTTCAGCCAACTCATTCGCTATGCCATTCGCCAGGGAGTGGTGACCGCGTAGAGCAGCACCGATGCCAGCTCCGCAGTTCTAGGGCTGGCCGAATTGAACTCGCAGGTGTTATCGACACGCAAACAAAAAGGGCTGGCCCTCTCGAGCCAGCCCTTCTTATTTGAAGCAGGTATTGAGTGTGGCTTAGAACACGATCTTCAGGCCGAAATAGATTGTTCGGCTTCCGCCGCCGGTCAAATTAGGCGTTCCGAAGCCGACGCCCTCGTTCATCAGCCCGGCATCTTCGATATTCGCATCCACCGATGCAAAATTCGGATGGTTGAACACGTTCAACATCGTCATGTGGAACTGGATGTAATTGCGTTCGGTGAATTTGATGTTCTTGTAGAGGCCGAAATTGCCGCTGTTGGTCCAGTAGTCCCGGCCGACGTTTCGCGCCACGGTACCGAACGGCGAGTTAAACGCCTGATCGGAAAAGAAACCATTTCCGATGTAGCGGACCTGGTTCTTCGACACTGGAGTAATGGTCGCGCCACCCGACGAATTGAAGGCGTTCAATGATATCAGCGTTGTCGGGGCCACCGAGCAAACCGGAATCGACGGAAGCGCACCGAACTCTTCCTGCTCCCCGCACTCATCTCCCGCATAGACGCCGACGCTGTTAGCCGGTGCCGACGCACTGCCCCAGAATGGCCGAGCGAAATCATAAAGCTCGACGATGCTCGAATTAAACTCGAAGTCGTTAGGCGGGTTGACTCCCTGCGCGAAGTACGACGTCGATTGGAGGAATTCTTGAATGGGCGTATAGCCTTGTCCCGACGTAATTGCATAGTTACCGGCTATACCCCAGCCCCCCAGCACGTGGCCGACGATGCCATGCTGGTGCCGGAACGCTGGAATCATCTCGTTGAAGCTGACCGTCCAGCTATTCGGAAAGTCCAGACCAGAGATGCCGTGCTCGCCGCCGGCATAGTTGAAAGGATTCTGGGCGAAGGCGAGGCTGCTTCCGCCTGCCACCGTCGTATTGAACGCCGCCGAAGCATTGTCGGTGGTCTTGCTTCGAGTGTAGGCCGTGATGAGGGTCAATTGGTGCCATAGGTCTGTAGTCCGCAACTCGGTTTGTACAGCTTGGTAGTCTGAATACCCAAAGTTTCCGATTTGAGCGACCACGCCGAGATTGCAGTTTTCTCGCCCTGCGGCGGAAGGTATCGCCGGATTGGCGCAGGGAGTTACGCCCGCAGGAACAACGTTGGGAAAAGTTCCTTCGAAGCCCGCCACATATGGATTTTCGTTGATGGATTGGAAGAGATTCGTCGCATGGTTCCCGACGTAACGGACTTCAAGCGCCACATTCTTTGCCAGTTCTTGTTGAATGCCGAGCGACCAGCTCTGCACGTGATCGGGCCCGAAATTCGGCGTGAGTGAGAATTCGCTGCCATTTCGAGGATCTTGAACTCCAAACTGTAGAAAACTCGCGAGAGAACTGCGAACATTTGCGCCCGTCGGAACGGCAGGCAGCGGCGGTCCGGGAACTCCAGTGCTGGGATTGCCGATGGTCTGCGATAGAGATAGTGGAGCGAAGTAGGGGAACAGAATATAGATGTTGTAGAACGGCGGATCGAAAGCCCTGCGATAGCCTCCTCGTATGACGGTTTTATCTTTCCCCAGGAGGCTTTGCCAGAAATGCGGCGTGTATGCAAACCCGACGTTCGGCCCGAACAGATTCTTGATGGTCGGAAGCGCGGGCAGCGTGGTGACGGACTCCGGCAGCGCGGGATTCCAGAACGGCGTAGAGCCTGTCTGATCTTTGACGCTGAGGTTATGCAACAGATTAAACGGCTGGCCGTAGTATGACCACGTCAACCCAAGATTTATCGTGAGGTTCGGCTTAACTTTCCAGTCATCAGCGACGTAGAGGAAGGTATCGTGTTCCAGGAAGTTCAAATTTGGATTTCCTTGAGTGATTCCATCGAATGCAGGGGTATTCGCGGCATATGTTCCCCAATCCGGAAACGTGTAGACGCCGTTGTAATTGGGCAGGAAAACGTTTGGCGAGTATTGGCGCGTAAAGTTCGCACCGGCCTTGATCTGATGGTTCCCAGCGGTGATGCTGAAGTTGTCTTGATACTGATAAGTGTTCACAATCCGGCCTTGTGGCAGTCCGGACTCAACACCGTATGTGGCAAGCCCCGGCGCCTGGAAACTAATTTGGGCTAGCGCCTCGCCGAGATTCTGCTGATTCGGCACTGTTCCGATCGTGTTTCCTCCGAACTCGACGTTTTCACGGCCCCAGCTGGCACGGAACTGATTGACGGCCCTTGCGGAGAAAGAGTGCGTCCAGTCAATCAGCATTATTTGCGAAAGTGCGGGGATGTTGATTGGATATCCCTCGGCAGCATCGCCGCTCTCCTGGTTTAGAAAGTTCGACTTTTGGAAAATATACCGGCCGAAGAGACGGTCGTTCTTTCCGAGAACCAGGTCTACTTTGTAGATCCAGTCGAATTCATGGAAGCTGGTGTTCAGAGTTCGCGTGATGCCGCTAAGTTCGGTGTTGCAGCCGGTCCCGCCATCGTTCGGCACGATGGCATTCGGATAGTCCTTAACAGTCTGAGTGCCGGGAAGAATCTGTGGGTTTCCACCGCCGATCGCGAATGGGCCAAACTGTTGCAGTGCGGCTACCGATGCGCTGCCGGGGAAGCAACCGGCCAACTCCGAAACTCCCAACGGATCGGGCGTCAGGGCGCCCGACGAGTAATTCGTTACTTCAGGCTCGAGCTGCGCATCAAATCCACCAAAAACAAAGACGTGATCCTTCCACAATGGTCCGCCAACCGTCGTGCTTGGCGAATTGAAGTTCGAGTGCGGCACCTTGGTCAAATCGTCAAAAAAGTTCTGCTGGTTCGTGAGCGTGTTGAGCACGGAATTGTTTTCGACATCTGATACGGTGCCGTGCCAGGTGTTTGTGCCGCTTTTTGTGATTTCGTTCACCACGGAGCCGGCGTTACGCCCATACTCGGCTCCGAAATTGTTGGTGACGATCTGATACTCGGACACCCAGTCCGAGTTCGAAATGAATAGCGCCGGCCCGCCAATGGAATTGTCGTTGTTGTTTTGTCCGTCCACCTGCTGGTCGTTGTTTTCGCCGCGCAACCCGTTTACGCTGAATCCAGGGCCGTTCGCGTTCGAGAAATTGATATCTCTCGTGCTTACAACTCCGGGCACCTGCAGCGCAAGAAAATCCAGCCCTTCTTGTTCGTTCACCCCGGCGAAAGTGGTGATTTGCTGGTCGGTGAAAGTATTCGTAATCTGCGAGGTAGTTGACTCAATTATAGGCGGAGCAGCCGTCACTTCGATGGTCGACGACTCAGCGCCCAATTCGAGTGTGATGCCGGCGAGGTTATTGTCGGCGTTCACTTGGACGGCGGCGGCGGCAATTTTCTCGTTGCGAAATCCCGACTTCGAAATCGTGATGTCGTACTTGCCGACCGGCAAGAATCCAAGTTTGAAATATCCTGTCTCATTTGTTTGAGTGACTTCGGGCGCACCGGTCTCGATGTTCTTCGCCGTAATGGATGCGCCGGCGACGGCCGCTCCGGTTGGATCGATGACCGTTCCTGATATCGAGCCAGTCGTCACCTGCGCGTTGGATGGAATTGCGTAAAGAAGCACCGCCGCCGCAAATGTGAGTAGTTGCAGCACCAGGCTGAATCGCTTCATCGGAGTATTGCCTCCTGAGACGCCAAGTCTCGTCGTTCGGGCTTTTTGATCTTCGAGTATCCGGATGCTGCCACGCAACGATAGCGGAAACTCGTCACTTGCCCCGAGCAACGAGCCTGAAGAGTCATCGTAGGCTGCGCGATACCTCTAAAACCGCTTCGCAAGCCACTTGCCAGTAGCGCGGTTCTCGTAGAGCTAAGTAACCCGTTTGTTTAGAGAGGATTGGAGCGGCGAGACATTTCACTGAGCAATTTGATACTGTTCGAGAGTCTATTTTGCATTCCAGATTTCACATTAGTATTCTAAATTATAGGTCCTAGCGAGGGGCTGAATCAGGAATCGCCTCATGGATATGGATACCAAAGGGACGCGAAAAAACACTTAAGCACGCGCCCCGTTTGCTTCGCCGCAAATAAAAAAGGCCGGCATGCGCCGGCCTTTTCCTAATATTTCTAAATTTTATTTTCGGTGTCTTACGCCTTGGCTGCTGCTGCCGCTACCGCTGCAGCTGCTGCGGCTCCGGCCTTTTTGCGGCGTCCACCGCGGCGAGACCTCTTCAATGGCTTCTCGGGAGCTTCGCCAATCAGCTCGGCGATCCAAATGCTCGTCACGAACTTCTTCAAGCCGTGATCGTCGAAATCGATCGAAGTGCGCTCGGAATTCGATTCTGTGACCACGCCCATCCCGTAAACGTCGTGGCGAACTGCCTGACCTTCTTCCAAAACCTGCACGGTTTCCTCCTTGGAATAAAACGGCGGAAAATAGCGGGTGGTTCTGACGACTTCTGCTGGACTAAGGCTAGGAAAAAAGAGCGGGGCAGCGTTTCCGATACCCCGCTCCTACGAACTAGAGGCTTACGACGTTCTCAGCCTGCAAGCCCTTCGGGCCCTTCTTGACCTCGAACTCGACAGCCTGTCCCTCATTGAGAGACTTATAGCCGTCGGCCTGAATGGCCGAAAAGTGTACGAAAACGTCCTCGCCGGACTGGCGCTGGATGAATCCGTATCCCTTGCTGGCATTGAACCACTTTACTGTTCCTTGTTCTTTCACTTCGGTGTTACCTCGTTAATTTAAAAGCTATTTGCGCTTCTCGTTCGCCTCTAGGCGTCATAAAAAAAGGCCGCAGGGCATGGTTGCCTTGCAGCCTAGAAAATACGTCTCTGAAAGCAAACACAAGAGCAACAAACGCAACCCCAGCCTACCATAAGAGCTACGGCATTTCAAGAGCATCTTGCATATATTACTCAGAGAGCCCGGCTTAGCGCTGTGTACGCGCCATCGCACCCACGGTTTTTGCGTCCCGATGTTAACCGGATCGACGCGCGCTGGCCGCGATTGGATTCGTAGCGGCGGCATCTCCGGTTTCTGGAGTTCGATGGACTTCACCGGAGTCCTGAAATCGGACTTGCCGGCGTTTTTGTGCGGCGCTACTGGGCGGAAAACCGCCGGCAAGATGCCGGCGCTACGATTTGCCGATTGCCCGTCATTGTACCCCCGGCTCCTGGGCGCGCCGCAAATGCCATAACAAAGCCGCTCCGAGCAGCATAGAAGCCGCGCTCGCCGTCTGCGCGTTCGTCAGTCCGAGGAACGACCGCGGGTTGATGCGAATGAACTCGACCAGGAAGCGCGCGATGCCCGTAGTGATCATGTACGCCGCGAATATGTAACCGTCCGGATGCCCCGCGTGCGCCGAGTTCGTGCGGCGGACGCTCGCAGAGCTTTTCTGGTTTGCGCTTGCCGCGGCGTTTTTTGGACGGGCGCTTGCCGCGCCCAGACGCCACAGAAACCATGTAATCAGAATCGCGACGAGAAATTCGTAAATCGGTGTCGGGTGGACGCGATCCGTCGTCGGCACGAGGCCATTCGGAAAGCTCATGCCCCACGGCAGCGAAGTGGGAATGCCGTAGTCGCCGTCGCCGGATAGCAGGCATCCGATTCGCCCAATCCCATAGCCCAGCGCGCAAGCGGGCGACGCGATATCGAAAAGCCGCAGGACCGGAATCTTGTATTTCCTGCCGAGATAAACGAACGCTCCAATCCCCGCGATTAGCCCGCCGAACCACGCGAAGCCATACGAACTGAAAAGCTCGCCGAACGGATTGGCGAAGAATTCGCGCGGCGATTCGAAGACGTGATAGAGCTTTGCGCCAATCATTCCCGCGATGGAAGGCACGGCAACAAGCGTTTCTGCTTCGGCATCAATTCCGCGCCGGCGCAAGTCCGCGCGCAGCACGAAATACGCGCAAAGCATCGCGCTTGCAACCATCAGGCCGAAAGTCGGCAGAGTGAGTGGCCCGATATGGAGGAAGGGAATCATTGGAAGAGGTCGAATCCGAAGCGCGTCGACATCAGCTACGAAGTATACACGACGCCGCGCAGCGTTTCCCGCGCGAGCCAGACGCGGCAATTCTCGAAGGAATTACGTTGCGCTCGCGAACACGGGCGTCCCGGAAACGGACAAGGGGGGCGCGGTGTGTGTCGGTGGATGATTGTATGCCACTGATAATGAATGGATTGCGCCGCGCCAACCGTGGTGCGCGCCGTGCAATCTACATTCTGGCGGCGTGTAGGCCGTCGATCGGATTTGCGCGGAGAAGGCAGCTAGGCTGTCGTAGCGCCGGCATCTTGCCGGCGATTTTCCGCAACGTGGCGACGAGAAAGACCGCCGGCCCTTCTAGGATCAGGGTAAACAAGATGCCGGCGCCACGAATGCAACCTTGCTGTTCGACGGTGTTGGTAGTGAGACTGGCCGGGCTTCGTTGGGAGAGGCGATGAATTCGATTATTCAGGATCTTGCGTTTGCATTCCGCTCGCTGCGGAAATCGCCCGGCTTCACAATTGTCGCTGTACTGACGCTCGCGCTCGGCATTGGCGCCAACGCCGCAATTTTTTCTCTCATCAACGCCGTTCTCCTCCGCCCTTTGCCGTTCGCGAACGCCGAAAAAATAGCTTCGATCAGCGAATCCGCGGTCGCACTCGGCTTTCCGCAGATTCCATTTAGCCCGGCCGACTTGCATGAATTTACGTTGCGCCAGCAAAGCTTTGAAACGATCGCCGGGTACACCAACGTACGCTTCGAGCTTTCTGGCGACGGCGGTGCGGGCGAGCGAATCGTTGTAACCCGATCAACCGCGACTCTTTTCCCGCTGCTAGGCGCCCAACCGATGCTGGGCCGTAATTTCACCGCCGAAGAAGACGCGCCCGGCCACTCTGTCGCGATATTGAGCTTCGGCATGTGGCAGCGCCGCTACGCATCAGACGCAAAAATCGTTGGCAAGACGATTTATCTCGACCGTGAACCTTATCAAGTTGTCGGCGTGATGCCGCGCGATTTCGCGTTTCCGATGCACGGGCCGATGACCAACGAACATCCCGCCGACATTTTCATTCCCGCCGCGTTTACGCCGGCTGAACTGCAAGCGTGGGGCAAGTTTTACAACACCAGCGTGCTTGGCCGCCTGAAACCGGGCGTCACGATGGAAAGTGCCGGCGCGGAAGCGAACGCCGTGATCAGCGAAGTCGTCAAGTTATACCCGCAGTCCATGCTTCATGCGTTCCACGACGTGCACGTTGGCGCAATGGTTCATCCATTTCAGCAGGATGTTGTGGGGCTGGTGCGCGCGCCGCTGCTGGTGCTTCTAGTGGCCGTCGGCCTTGTCCTTCTGATCGCGTGCGCCAATGTGGCGAATCTGCTGCTCGCTCGCGCTACGGCCCGCCACAAGGAAATTGCGATTCGCGCGGCACTCGGCGCAGGACGCTGGCGATTGATTCGCCAGTTGCTCTCCGAAAATATTCTTCTCGGCCTGATCTCCGGAGGAGTGGGCATTCTCATCGCGTACTGGGGAGTGGCGTTGCTGGTTTCGTTGTCGCCGATTGATCTTCCGCGCGTCCGCGAAATCGGGATTGATGGCCGCGTGCTCGCATTCGATTTCGGCCTCTCGCTTCTGACGGCGATCATCTTCGGGCTGATTCCCGGCGTCGAAGCCTCGCGCACCGATCCGCACGAGGCGCTGAAAGAAGGCACGCGCGGCGCGTCCACATCGCGTTCGAAGAAGCGTTTGCAGGGCGCGCTGATCATCTCGCAGATGGCTCTGTCCGTGATGCTTCTCGCAGCCGCGGGCCTCGTGATGCGGAGCTTCGTCATCATGCTCCGGTCCGATCCGGGATTTCAGCCTGACCACATTCTTGCCGTCGGCGTGCCGCTTCCGCTTCACGCGTATCCTCACGCCAGCGACGTTCGCGGATTCTTCGAGGAAATGCTTCGGCGCGCCGCTGCGCTGCCGCAGGCGAAGTCCGTCGGCGCTTCCACCGATCTTCCGCTCGACGCGCAGGAACATGACGCCGTCATTATCGAAGGACGCGACACGGCCACGGGAGGCCAGCCTCCTTCCTGCGTGCAGAGTTGGATCCTCGGCGACTATCTGCGGACGATGGGAATCACGGTTCTGAAGGGCAGGGAATTCACGCCGGAGGATATTCAGGGCCGGCAGAACGTCGCCATCATCAGCGCCGTGGCCGCGAAACAATGGTGGCCCGGACAGGACCCGCTCGGAAAGAGATTCAAGGTTGGCGCGCCGGAATGGCCGTGGGTGACGGTGGTGGGAGTGGTGAATGACGTAAAAGATTCCTCTCTTTCGAATCCGGCGCTCGCGCACATGTACACGCCTTATCTTCAGATGGACAACACCTGGATCGAAAGTCCGCTCTTCGGCGAGGCTCGCAAACTGAATCTGGTGGTGCGCACGCAGGGCGATCCTGCCGCCGCGACCTCGGCTGTGCGGAAAGTTGTCTCGGATCTCGATTCGGCGATTGCCATTACGAAAATTCACACGATGAACGCGGATGTTCAGGAAAGCGTCGCGCCGCAACGATTTATTTTATTGCTGCTGGGAATATTCGCGGGGCTGGCGCTGTTTCTTGCGGCGGTCGGAGTGTATGGCGTGCTTTCGTATTCGGTGGCGCAACGGACGCACGAAATCGGCGTAAGGATTGCGCTTGGTGCGCCGAACAATAGCGTGCTCGCGCTCGTGCTGATGGAAGGAATGCGATTGACGTTGGCTGGAGCGCTGATTGGAGTTGTGGCGGCGCTCGCTTTGACGAGATTGATGGCGGGGTTGCTGTATGGCGTGACGGCGCACGATCCCGTGACGTTTATCGGAGTGACCGCGGTGATGTGCGGCGTGGCGCTCGCGGCGTGTTACATCCCGGCGCGCCGCGCTATGCGCGTGGATCCGATGGTGGCGTTGAGATACGAGTGAGAGAACGATGATTTGGCGGCAACGAGGCCTTCGCAGCGCCGGCATCTTGCCGGCGAATTTTGTAGGTTGCCACTCGGCAGAAAATCGCCGGCAAGATGCCGGCGCTGCCAGGGTGATTGCGGCAAATGTCGAATTGGAGGCGCGATGAACAATTTGATTCAGGACATCAGATACTCCCTACGCGCCCTGCGTAAATCGCCGGTCTACGCGCTTATCGCGATTCTTACTCTGGGTCTCGGCATCGGCGCGAACACC
>PMAA01000236.1 GCA_003152355.1 Acidobacteriota bacterium
GTCAGAAAGATCCTGTGGGATAACTGCATTGTCAGAGTCCGACTCCCCTTTGACTCGGTAGACCAGTTAGGAGAAGCCGCTTAGATTTCCCGTTTCTTGTTTTGCTCTGTTTATCCCAGCCCCCAAGTTTCAGCGCGACGGCCATGCAAGCGTCGCGCAATTCATCCGCGATCGCACGGTTGACCATTGCACGGGCCACAACCATTCCTCCCACGCACAAAGCGGCGGTGGCTTGAGCGGTGATATGACGAGGCCGGCCATTCTCGAACGAGCTTCGCTCCAGGATGCTGACCATTGCCTGGAATACAGTTTCGAACGCGCGTTTGGCACGCGCGCCGCTGCGCGAGACGTCCGATGGCAGCGCCACCATCGGGCATGAGTTCTCTACGTCTTCGAAATGCTGTCGAGAAAGATATGCGCGAACGACCTGCGAACCTACATCAGTGGACGATAGATCCACTTCCACGCCTTCCCAGCAACTCTTCCAATTCGGGTCCGTGAAGAAGCATCCCAACACGGCGGCGTACAGGTCGCTCTTGCTCTTGAAATAGCTGTAAAAGCCGCCGTGGGTGAGTCCCGCGCCGGCCATGATCTGGGTGATGGAAACATCGTCAAAGCCACGCCGATTGAAAAGACGACGGGCGCTTTGGACGATCCTTGCTTTTACCTCGGTGCGGTGGCCTGCGGGATAGGGCATGCGTCCTCCTCATTCCTGCCGGGTGAAGTATCTCTCGAACCGTATTTTACTTTCCAGGGAAAATATGTTCTTGAACATATTTTGGCTGCGTGGTCTTATGCCCGCACGGGTCAAACGAAGAATCGGAGGGCACGAACGATGAGCGAGAAAAATAATGCGGACACGCTGGGCAACGCAACGACACGCCGGCAAATGATTACCGGCGCCGCCGTCGCTCTTGCCGGTCTGGCTGCGGGCTCCAAAGTTTGGGGGATGACGCTGCAGGACGCCATGAAGCAAACGCCGAGCACGGCGGCGAATCAGAAGCGCACATCTCTTCACCACGAAACGGATTTCAAGGCGAGCCCTCAGCGCATTTATGAGGCGCTCCTGGATTCAAAGCAGTTCGCGGCGTTCAGCGGCATGCCTGCCGAAATTGATCCCAAAGCGGGTGGCGCTTTTACGCTGTTTGGTGGAATGATCGTTGGGAGAAACATTGAGCTGATTACCAACCAACGGATCGTACAGGCGTGGCGGCCCACCCATTGGGACCCGGGCGTTTACTCGATTGCCAAATTCGAACTGAAGGCGCAGGGTTCAGACACGCTGCTCGTATTCGATCACACGGGTTTCCCCGAAGGCGAGTTCGACCACCTCGACTGGGGTTGGCACAATCATTATTGGGAGCCGCTGAAGAAATACATTGCATAAACGACGGGCACTGTAAGAACTCGAGGTCGTGGGCGAGATTTCACGATCGGCCTCCCGGGATTCCGCGACAACAATACTCTCGCTGTAGCAACGACACCCCGAGTTTCCGGTTTTGGCGTTTTGGCACCGCTGTGAACGGAAAACAACTCGTTGTCCAATCACGCGGCGTCGATGCGATAATCTCTTTCTCGTGATTATTCTTGTCATGGGCGTCACCGGCTCCGGAAAGACCACCGTCGGAAAATTGTTGTCACAGCGCATGGGCTGGGTTTTTCTGGACGCGGACGATTTTCACTCGAGTGCGAACCGCGAAAAAATGCATCGGGGCATTCCGCTCAGCGATGCGGATCGCACACCCTGGCTCGATGCCATTCACGATGAATTGTTGCGCCGGAATGGCGACGGGGAAAATATTGTTCTCGCCTGTTCGGCTCTCAAGCAGGAGTATCGCGATGTGCTCGGCGCGAACTTGAATCTGAAAATTGTTTACCTCCGCGGTTCAGTCGCCCAACTTCACCACAATTTGGCCACGCGCAAGAATCATTTCGCGGGCGAAGATTTGGTACCGAGCCAGCTTGCCGCGCTCGAGGAACCTGCCGGCGCGATCACCGAAGACATTTTTCATACTCCGGAAGAGATTGTTGACGATATCCGCGCTCGTCTAAATTTGTAGCGCATCGCACCGTCGCACTTTTGTCCGCGCTCGATGCGGCTGCGGTGGGCGTACAATCCGTGAGCGGCCGTCTTCGGGGTGCGCCGTCAACTCGGTTCGCAATATCGTTTTGAAACAGGAGCAATAAAATGCCGCGAGTTTATCCTGCCCACTTTGCTGTTCAGCGCCGCATGATCGCACTTTTCAATTCGTCGGCAATCGCAGTTCTTCTCGGCGCCGCGTTGCTTGCTTTCACGGAAAAATCCCAGGCGGAGCCGGCGGCCAAGCCGCTCGAAATTTACTTTGTGGATGTCGAAGGGGGGCAGTCAACCCTCTTTGTCACGCCAGAAGGCAAATCGCTGCTCATTGATACTGGCTGGCCCGGCAACGCTGGACGCGACGCGGATCGAATCGTCGCTGCAGCCAAGAGAGCGGGACTATCGAAGATTGATTTCGTGTTGCTCACTCACTATCACACGGATCATACCGGCGGTGTGCCGCAGCTATTGGCGAGAATTCCGGTCGGGGCGTTCATCGATCACGGCCCAAACCGCGAGCCGGGCAATCCGGAAACGGAGCAAGCTTGGGAGGGATATCAGAAGGCCGTTTCAGAAAAAGGTATTAAGCGCATCATCGCGAAGCCGGGGGATTTACTTCCCGTTCAGGGAATTCGCGCGGAGGTGGTAAGTGCTGACGGCGCGCTAATCGAGAATCCTTTGCCGGGCGCTGGCGCGCAAAATCTCGCGTGCTCGACGACCGAAAAACGCGCGGCGGATCAAACGGAGAACGCCCGCTCGCTCGGTACGATCATCACCTTCGGGAAAATTCGAATTCTCGATCTGGGTGATCTTACGTGGGACAAGGAAATGGAACTCGTTTGCCCTGTCAACAAGCTGGGGCCAATCGATATTTTTGTCGTGTCGCATCATGGCTGGTTGCAGAGCAACAGCCCGGCTCTTCTAGCTGCAATTTCGCCTCGCGTCGCCATCATGGACAATGGCGCGGACAAGGGCGGGTCGCCTTCGTCGTGGGACATTATTAGGAATTCGCCGAAACTCGAGGATTTCTGGCAACTTCATTTTTCAAACGAAGGCAGCGCGTTACATAACTCGAAAGAATTCTTCATTGCAAACCTCCGGGGACCTGACGCCGGAAATTATCTGAAACTATCGGTTTGGGAAGACGGCAACTTTGAGGTCTACAACTCGCGGACACAAGATGTAAAACATTATCCGCCGGCGCATTAGGCGCGCGGCTTACGACGGCTCAGGAATCACTTCGATTCGGCCGAGCAAGAACATGTAACCGGCGATGCCGGCCACAAGAAACGCAGCCGCTGCGCCAAACGCCCAGAAAAACGAGTGTGTTATTGACGCGATGTAACCCGTCGCGATTGGCGCGGAAATCGCAGAAAGTTGGCTGCCGAAATTCATAATTCCCCCGACCGTCCCAACACTTTCGCGCGGGGCAATCAGTGAGGGCAGAGACCAAGCCACAGGCGCGGCCGCGGACAATCCGCCGATGGCCACGCTGATCCAAACAAGCGCAGTTATCGCGTTCTGCGCATACGCTGCTCCCAACATTCCCAGGCCAAGCGTGGTGCCGCCGATGAGAATTGCCTGGCGGACGAGCGAAGCGTCGCGGCCCTGTTGGATCAGTTTGTCCACCAGCCAGCCACCCATAAGAATGTCGGTGAATGTCGCGAAGAGCCACGGAACGCTGGTGTACAACGCGGAATGCAATAAATCTACGTGATGCGCTGACGAGAGATACGAAGGCATCCACGTCAGCAAGAGATAGAAAGTGTAGTTGTACGAGGCAAAACCCAGCACAAGTCCCCAGACTTTTCGCTGGCGCAAAAGATATCCGAATGGCGCGCCTTTGGCAGCCTTGGCCCGGTCCTCGGGCTGCGCTCCGTGTTGCGAAATAAAATTGCGTTCCTCGGCGGACAGCGCTCTGTCTTCGCTGGGATTTCGGTAGAACACGTAAAAAAGAAAAAAATAAAGCAGACTCAAGAAACCTGTCGCCGCGAAACTCCATCGCCATCCGAAGCGCAACAATAGAATTCCGAGCAGCGGTACGCCAATGGCTGAGGAGAGCTTTGCCGCGGAATCGAAGATCGCCGTTGCCAGGCTGCGCTCTTCGGCGGGAAACCAGTAGCCGACCGCTTTTGCATTTCCGGGGAACGTAGGCGCCTCGCCTACTCCCAGTAGAAGCCGAGCGCCCAGGAAGCCTGCGAGTCCCGTCGAAATCGCCGCCGCGAATGAAGCCACGCTCCAAATGAACGCCCCGATGCGGCCAACCAGTTTTACTCCGAAGCGATCGAGAATGAGGCCTGATGGAAGTTGGAACACACCGTAAGTCCAGCTATAGGCGCTCAGCAAGAACCCAAATGTTACCGTGGAGATGCCGAATGCCTCGTGCAGCGCCGCTTGTGAGACAGAAAGATTCACGCGATCGAAAAAGTTAACGAGCACACCGAATCCCAGCAAGAGAGCGATACCCCAACGCCGCCGGGGCACAGTGCGCTCGCGCGCCATTGGGTGAGACGTCATGGTTTGCAGTCCGATTCGACTCGACTCACTGTCACCTCAGTTTTTGCCTTCAACTCAAACCGCGATTCGGCTCGCGACACAGTGCGCCACATCTCACCAGGACTTGACGAAAATTGATCAATGAAATAAGCGAGCGAAGAGCTCGCCGACGAATCGCAATGTCTCTCGCGGTCGCTAGACCGCACGAGCCCCTTACACGATTCGCGTGTACTCTAAGCCAAATTTGCAGCTAGTTGAAGAAAGACGTGAAGCCGGGTTGCTGGATTGGATTCGAACTTGCAATCCTTCGGTTGATCGCCATGAATCTAATTTTATCGCAAGTTGCCGTGAAGCAAATCAACGGGAATCAGCAAGTTCTGGTTTTGATTCTTGCGCGATTCGTTAACCGAAAAGGGCTTGGAAATCTCGGGCGGGACTCCAAAAACAGAGAACTCATATACTCCGATCCAATTCAGACTGGCAGCCCTAAGCCGCAATCGCCTGATCGTTCGATTGATATTTGTCTGTGTCTGCTCCGCCGCCGGGAAACCCCCTTGCGCCAGAAGAGTCCAACCGAACTCTCCATTCTGTTGGCCGAATATCGTCCACTGCTGCACGTACAGTGACGATGTTCCGAAGTAGCCCCAGTTTATATTCGCGAGATTGATCGTGATATCTTTCCCGAAATCAACTTCATAATCCACTTCCGGGGCTCCTGGATATGCGAGCGTCGAAGGATTTCCATCCATCAAGTTGGCGGTTGGATAGCCAGAGACAGAGCTAATTGGAATATTGGAGGTAACTGATACGGGCGTGAGTTGGCTCGATGTACCTCTTGGAGCGACCTCATCGCCGTACGCCTTAAATTCATAAACGCCAATCCAGTTATTGCCACTGGCTGTGAGCCGCAAATCGGTCGTAGTTGTATCAACGGGAATGTCGGTTTCGGAAGCATTCGGAAATCCGCCTGTCTGGATCAGATCCCAACTGCCATTTGTTCCGTTGCGGCCATACAAGCTCCAGCTGTTCACATAAATCGGATCTGTACCGAAATATCCCCACCAGATCGAGACCTGCGTTACGTGAGACGGCACGTTCAAGTGGACGCCATAGTCAATCTGCGCGTTTCCGGGGTAAGCAAGAGTCAGTGGGTTGCCGTCTATTAAATGCGGAGCGCCGTAATCCGCGGCGATGCTGTAAGTGGGATCTTCTGTAATAAATGACGTTGCCGTTAAATTCTTTAATTCGCGACTGCCAATGGGAACAGCCCACTCGATCTCGACCGATCTTTCTTGTGCGGTTGGAGAGAAGTCTTGGTAATTGAATGTATTCACGTGGCCAGGCTGGAGCAGGGGGGACATCTGTGCCGCCATCTGGCCATCCATGCGGACTTTCATATTGTAGAGACCCAAGCCTCCCGGATAGCCGCTCAGTAAAATCTTTATGCAATATGAGTTCGCTCCGGCGAGCAACGCAGTCAGTTCGATGCTCTGCGTTGCGGCTGGTGCGCGCGCCTCCACCGGAACGATGACCGGAGCGGACCAATTTGTGCCGTCAGGAGAAGTTTCGACACTGATTGATCCGGACGGATCATTGTTGAAGAACTCGCCGCTCAGCTCCACACCCAGAATTGGGAATGGACTGCTTTTGGTGACGACGAGTGAACCTGTACCGTGAATGCTGGTCACCAGTGCTGTACGTCCGTCTGCCTGGACTGCCGTCCGAACATTGCTGAATTCGTCCAACAAAGCCGTCGATCCATCATTGAAGTCAATGACTCGATAAAAACTTATCTGACCGATACTAATAAATGCCGGTGGAGCTTCATCAGCGGCGATTGGGTCATACACGGCAGCAGGCCAGGAGTTCTGTTCCGTGAGTTCCATTGACTCCTGAGGAAGGAGCGTGAACAAGGGATTCGCCGGAGCCGGAACATTTAGCGGAATATATTGCAGTGTTGAGGCATTGCTTTCATAGAGTTCGGCCATCGTCTCGCTATTCCAACCAATTCCATCCGGCGTATCAGCCACGAGCGCAGGGTTTGCAATAATCTGGGCCACGCTGGCAATACTTCCATCTGGGTTTCGGTAGAACACTCGATGGTCTGGATCGAGCATGTGCCATGCATTGCCATAATAAATTTCGGGAATCGTATGGAAAGCCATGACGGCGATTCGGGTGGGATATCGAGGATGTTGTAAGGCGATGCCTGCTGGCCAGACGGGCTTGCGGTGGGCGATGTCCCCAGCCCACAGCGAAGCCAGCGTCGGAGCTAACTGGCCGCAGCAACCGAAACCATATCCATAAAGTATTTGCAGTGGGTCGGCGGAGTACCCGTATGTCGAGCCGGCACTGCAATACGCATTCGTTTGACCAATAACGTACTGCCAGTCTGCAATGGCGACCGCCTCGTCAGAACGAGTTGTCGATGCCAATGTGGCAGGTGACGCATTCGAAATTACAGGTGCTGGAGAATTTGAATTCCAGATAAATGGAAAATCGAGCTTCGACCCAGAATTGTTACGGATGGCCAGCGTGGAGCCTGCAGTCGAGGATACGCTCGATAAATCCACGCTCAAGGTCGCTTCACTGGCAGTCACTTTATTGTCGAAATGAGTGACTTGGGCTATTCCTTGCGTCGGCAGGAAAAATAAGCAGGCTATGGCCAAAAAAGCTATAGCTCGAAATGATTTCACCAGTTCGCACACTCACACACCTCCGGGTGCGCAGAAAGATTGATAATTGTGCGCCCCGGCGTATACGAGGCAAACCATTCTGTATGTGTAGAACGCCATTTAGTAAGCCAGGGCGCAAAACATCATAAACGTCCCAGGAGTGATAGTACAGTTTCGCGCTCCATTACAGCACCTTTCAGCGACGAGCGCCTTCAAATGCCATCAAGTTGTTCGTATAAATTCCGGTAAGGGATTGCTTTCCTGGGAGCGATTCAAATTCGAACTGCGAATAGCAAATATGGGCAAAGATCTTCAGCGCGGTGGTGATGGGTGTCGCCATATCCTCGATGCATTACACCGGTATGTCGCCGGCACGGTTTGCGACGTCTAATTTGACCGTAGGTATTTCGCGCCACTGAGTACGTCGAGCGCCGGCACAGGCGGCATTGTAATCGTGAACTTGATGTCGCTGGGTTTCACGTTACCTACAACTATCATGGGCGGTCAATTCGCGGCGCACACTTTGCGGTGGTGGGCCAGCGAGCGGCCGAAGATCAACGTAACTTTCATTGTTTACCGTGGAGAGGGGTTTGCTGCCGACTTCATCCTTCGCCAGCCAGTCACATCTTCTACAGCGTGGAAAAGCTGAAAATCGAGAGCGCGTGTTCTACCCGCCATGCGAAACGTCGGGGTTGAGTGGATCGTCGTCGTAAGTCACCTTGAACACAATCGGAATCTTAAGGTCACGATGTTTGACTTCTCGAAGAATGCATTCGTCCGATACGCTAGCCAGACGATTATCCGTTGTCTGCCTGCGCAGGCCAATCAACGTTTCGAGAGATTCTCGGCAGACTCGAAGAGCCACGATAGAACCTCGGTAATCTCCCTCCGCCTCAAGCTCGCCCAAAATCTGCCACGCTTTTTCGAAGATGCGCGTTGCTTCTCCGATGACGTCGTAGCACTCCGCGCTATCGGCCGAGCCATCGGCGATTTGTGGCGTGGAGGTTGGCGATTCCGGTTCCGGCAGCTGACGATTACGATCCGGATGAATCTCGGGAGCTGTCCCAGCTGAATCAGGAGTTCGGACAGCCTTTTCCGCAGCCAACAGATTCAGAGCAATAGCCTTAATGCTATTTTGGGCTGATTGTCCCATCATTTCATTCCTAGGCGGCGGGACGCGGGGACGCTTCGGATGTCTGCCCCAGCGACCACCTCTGCCGGAGCCTACCGGCTTCAGACTTGCTGATTCCCAACTGCTGTGCAACTTCTCGAACACTCATCCGCGCGGCGAACAGACCGGCTGCTTTCACTTTCTTGGCGTCTTCAAGGTCGCGACATGTCCACACCGCACGACCGTCCGGTCCGCTCCCTAACGAAACAAGCCCTCTACACTGACGACGTTACCCTTCCCAATTCGCTCTACGGTGCGACCGTGCGCAGCCCCGCCGCACGCGGAAAAATCAGCGCCATCCATTTCGATCCTGCAATTCCATGGAACGAGTTCGTCGTCGTAACCGCAAAAGATA
>PMAA01000257.1 GCA_003152355.1 Acidobacteriota bacterium
TGGCAGACGCGCTAGCTTCAGGAGCTAGTGGCCGCAAGGTCGTGGAGGTTCGAGTCCTCTCTTGGGCACCACACACTCCAACTCAACGAGACTCACGCCTTTTGCGCGGTCGCGATCGCTCGGATCTGATTCTGAATGCGCTGATTCAAAGATCGCCTGAAGAAAGCTCAGCGCACATTTGTTGAGGCGCGGATTTGTTGTTTTGTGGTGGCGGGTTGCCGCGAGGAAGACGAGCCCAGAATTATTCAGCCGTGAGAGCCTTATCGATGCAGAGCCTTAATTCTTTTGCAAGAATTGAGGAATTCGGAGTCTTTAGCATGAGCATGTGATCGCCCGGAATTTCTCTTACTTCGCTTCCTCCATTCGAGAGCTTGCACCAATATAGACGGGGATCTGACGAACGATTGACACCGTTGTACTTCCAAGATTCTTTACCGATGAGCACTACGGATTTTCCAGGATAGCTCGCCGGGTGATAGCGGTGTACATTGCGCCGCGCCCTGTCGTCCACGACATCCATCAGCGACAACGGGTCTGGCTGTCCAGACTCCTTCGCGACATCTCGTTTAGAGGCTAATCCAACTGCCCGGAGAACCTGTAGAGAGCGTTCTCCTGCCCATTGCGCGATACCTTTCGGGCCGCGCTTCATGAAGTTTCGAACGCGCCAAATTGCCCGCTGAGTGCGGAATAGCATCCCTCCCCACCAAGTTCTCGGATGCTGAGGATCAGGACACTCGATGATGCCCAAAAAAGCGACTTCTTGTCCTGCTGCGACAAGCGTTTGTGCCATCTCGTATGCGACATATCCGCCGCCACACCAGCCGGCGAGGCAGTACGGCCCGTTTGGTTGCTTCGCACGCATCTCATTGACGAATCGAGCCGCTCTCACTGGAATCGCTTCCTCCTCTTCATCGGGCGGTGGCATCAAGGCTTCGAAACCGTAAACCGGCTGGTCCGGGCCGAGGAGCAGTGAAACTTCGCGGAATGGAAGGACTGTGGTGCCATATCCCCCGGGGATCAAATAAAGCGGCGGACGTGATCCATTGGCCTGAATGGGCACGACTGGCGACCACGGCTCGGGTTCACTCTTGGAAGGCTTGCCCGATTGGTTGATAACCTCGGCAAGCTGCCGGATCGTGCGGGCATCGAATAGCGTTGAAAGGCCAAGTTCGACGCCATATGTTTGCTTGATTTTGCTGAAGAGTTGCACGCCGATCAGCGAGTGGCCACCGAGATCGAAGAAGTCTTCATCCAGGCCGACTGAATCAAGCGCCAGCAGCGCTTTCCACCAACCTGTGACGACGGCTTCTACATCGCCCGAAGCAATCGCGACGGAGGTATTTTGAGACTGATGATTCATAGTCGCTTCTCTCGATTGAACTTTATTTAGGCATGTTCCGTGGATCTCCGCCGACAATCCATAGCTATCAAGCTGCGGATATTTATCGGTGGCCCCAAGATCAAAGCTGGAATTACAGCGCTTGCCATCCCATAGCTCGGCAAGCCTAGCACACTATCATCTACTCCATCGATGCACTCTACCCGCCAAAGTGAGACCTCCGACTAGCAACTAGCGATAGAATCAGTGCATATCCAGAGTCGTAGCTAAAACTCGTATTTACAATTATATAAGAAGAAGTTATAGGACTATTCCAAGCCATCTAAGAACCGAGTCACTTGCGTTCGAGGTTCGAGGAAAAGAGTTTGATAAACCTGGAAATCGCGTTCCCGATTTTTCGCCATAGTTGCCGAGCCATTCATTGGCCAAATTCCACAGGAAGGGACTTCAGACCTCTGAACCCAAAGTTGGGAGTCCATTCGGCGCGCTGAGCGAGGCGCATCTTAGGGAAACGTTGGACAATTTTTAGAATTGCGACCTGGCCCTCCATCCGCGCCAGTTGACTTCCAATGCAAAAATGTGGACCAGCGCTGAAAGCAAGATGTTGATTGTTCAGGCGGTTCAGGTTCAGTGTATCCGGGTCCTTGAATTGCTTTGGATCGCGGTTTGCCGCTCCCAGCATGCACAGTATGGGCTGGCGCTTCGGGATTCGAACGCCGCACAGCGTAATGTCTTCCATCGCCACGCGAGCTGTATATTGGATCGGGCTTTCAAAACGCAGAAACTCTTCCACGGCCGTTCGGATGAGCGCCGGGTTCTCCCTCAATTCGGCCATCTTTTCCGGTTCGCGGAGAAGCGAGTAGATGCCACTTGCGATTAGGTTACGAGTGGTTTCATGCCCCGCAAAGAGCAGCATCACACACTGCGCATAAAGCTCCTCTTCCGTCAGCACTTCGCCTTCTTCTTCTATATCGATCAGTAGACTAATTAAGTCGTTACCCTTGTTGCGGCGCCGCTCGGCGACTGCTCTCCGGAAGAAATCGGTAAGCGCAAGCACTGCATTCTGCGCATTTTGAGCGTGCTCGACTGTGCGGCCCGGACTTCCATTGAACTCCGCGATGGCAGCGGACCAATGAAGAAATGCGTTCTCCATCGTTTCGGGGACCCCGAGTAATTCAGAAATTACCCGCACCGGCATCGGATAGGCGAGTTCGTTAACGAGATCAGCCTGGGATATGTGAGCTAGCGGATCCAGTATTCTGTCCACGACTTTTTCCACTTGAGGGCGTAGCGCCTCCGTGGCCGACGGGGTAAAGCCTTTGTTCATGAGTTTCCGCATCCGAGTGTGCTCGGGCGGATCAATGAAAATCATCCACATGCCCAGCATGCGCACGAGTTCGTTAAACTCGCCCTGCCTGTCCATAGGGAGCGTGACTAGCATTCGATCGATTCGCTTGGCGGAAAGTCTCGGATCCTTCGCGACTGCCGAGCAAACTGCGTGACTGAAAACCGCCCAGATTCCCCACATTCCCCCTCCCACATCCACAAAATGAAGCGGCCCTTCCTCGAGCAAGCGACGGTACGTGGGATAGGGGTCTTGGACGAACTCATCTGTAAACAAAGCTTTTCGAACAGGATTTGCAGGTTTTTCGGACATGGATGGTCTCCCCGACAGGTCGAGAGAACGAAGTCTGATTTACTTTATTGCACGTAAGATGAGCCGATGAACATTACTACTTGCGCGGAATCTGCGATTTAGGCCTCCGGTCTCACGCATCCTACGCTTCCCCTGCCCCGGACACAACGAACTGACGCCAGAGCAGGCCCAGCGAGATAATTGACGCGGGAGAAATTGAGAAGGGTTGAAGAATAAAGTTGGCTAGCTCGCAAAGTTTCGTGCGGCCATTCGCCGTCGTTGTTGGCATCAATCCGTCGAATTCGCTGCAGGATTGCTCGAAGGTAGGACGTTTTGATTCATGCGGAAAAAGTTCTCGGGATCGTAGTGCGTTTTGATCTTGACCATGCGCTCCCATCGTTCGTGGTAGGCCTCGTGGACGCGGTCCTGCTCGTCGCCGCTCATAAAGTTCACGTAAACACCCGGCTTCATCGCGGGGCGAAGTGAATTGAAAAGTTTGCGGACCCACGCGATATTTTCGGCGTCTTCGGTAGCGTCGGACCAATCTGCTAGCAAGTTGATAATGAATGGCGCGCTGCGGTCTCCAAATGCCGTCTCTGAGGCGCGGACGCGGCCCGCCACGCCGCCGAGATAGGCCAACTCGATCTGCGTGTTTTTGGAAGGAATTGAAGCAAGCGACTCGATCATCACTTGAATGGTGCGATCGTCGAGATTGATGGAGTAGCCGGATTTCGTGTAATAGCGGCGGCCGTGCGGAAAATCCGCGTCGGCCATCGTCTGCAAATTCAGAAACGAAATCTCTTCCTTCGCGATTGCGACGTGCTTGCCGATCGAGAAAATGTGATCCGCTAAGCGAGATCCCTCGGCGGAATCGCCGCACCACGCCAACGCTACGCTGAGGACCGGTTTGCCGTGGATTTCTAGCGGCAAGTTGTCCGCAATCGGTGCGAGCCGCAAGGAAAGATTCCACTTCAATTCATCAGGCGCGCCGGGCATGAATTTCCGCCATTCATCCACGACACGAAGAATATCCTGCTCGACGCAGAACGATGTGGCGAGAAGCAACGAAGTCAGTGGATGCAGCCTAACTTCAAATTCTGTGACGACGCCGAAATTGCCACCGCCGCCCCGCAACGCCCAAAACAAATCGGCATTCTCGCGCACCCTGGCATGAACGATGGAGCCATCGGCGGTCACTAGTGTGAATCCTTCCACGTTGTCACAGGATAGCCCGAACATCCGCGTCAGCCAGCCCGTGCCACCGCCTAGGACGAGTCCGCCCGCGCCTGTGTGAGAAACAACGCCGGCGGGAAAAACGAGACCAGCCTTTTGCGTTGCGGAATCCACGGTGCCGAGCAAGCACCCTCCGGCGAATCTTGCGCGTCGCGATCCCTCATTCACCTCGACTTGCCGCAGCCGGGACAAATCAATGACGAGTCCGCCGTCGCAACTACTAAAACCTGCAAGACTGTGCCCGCCGCAACGAACAGCCGTTAGCACGCCAGCCTTTGCAGCGGAACGAACGGCGAGTTGCACGTCCGCGACGCCGGTGCACCGCGCGATCAGCGCGGGCGTTCGCTGCGCCATCGCGTTCCAGATTTTATGTGCTTCGTAGAATTCTGGATCGCTCGCGCGAATCAATTCTCCCTGAAACTTGCCGCGGAGCGCGCCGAAGAGTTCGTCGATTAGAATCGTCATGCTAAGTGATAGGAGCTAATCACAAATGTGAGGTTCGCGAAAGAGGCGAGCGACCTAATTTGCAAACAGCGTGGACTTTTTATTTCGTGCCGCCATATATCCGCGCCGCTGTGTCATGCAGATAGGCGTGAGCCATTTCGAGGGCCTTTGTCTCGCTGATTTCGTGCTCGGAAACCATTTCGGCTAGCGCTGCGGCGAGTGAAGTCCGTGCGGATTCCACCGCGAGCCAATAGCCTTCTTCGGCACCCACTGCATCGCTGAGCGGGAACGTGTCTGAGCCAAAGACGATCTTGTCCGGAAACGTCTCGAGCCACTGTCTAAGGATGCGGTGCAGCTCGTCCGGATATACGAAAATGCCCATCAACGAGGAATCGAGGTAGACGCTTTTGCGCGCGGTGAGCCAAATCGCTTCCCGGTCGTATGGAAAACCGCCGTGGAGCAGATCGAACGTCACATTCTCGTAGCGCGGGTCGCGCAAAATATTTTCAAGGCCCGTGATATTGCCGTCGCGCATATTGAAATAATCGCCGCCACCGACTGCAGTGTGAATCTGAACCGGCAGGCGCAACCTTCCCGCCTCGCGCAGGAGATAGCGGAAAACGAAATTCTGGAAGTCGCGGTAATCCGCGCTGGTGGGCACACCGCCCGAACGATATTTTGAGTAGATTGCTGAAGCACGCTCTTCCGGCGGATC
>PMAA01000108.1 GCA_003152355.1 Acidobacteriota bacterium
GCGCCGCCGGTTTTCGCGGCGATGAGGCATCAATCTCAGAGGCTAGCGTGGATTTTGGAATTGAAAAATAGTACGCCAGGACAGTGACCGAACAGACAGCCAGGTTCAGGCTACGAAGCGGTAGCCCACTCCCCGCACAGTGAGCAAGTATTGCGGTTTTGCGGGATCTTTCTCGATGTAGCGTCGCAATCGAACGATGAAGTTATCAATGGCGCGGGTGTCGGTGTCTTCGCGCAGCCCCCAGACGTCTTCGAGAATGGATTTGCGCGAGACCGTGCGTCCATGATTCTGGATGAGGTGACGGAGGAGCTTGGCCTCCATCAACGTGAGATGAATCGTGGTGCCGCTGGCGCGCAATTCGAGCGCGGCGAAATCAATCGTCCTGCCGTTGAACGTAAATGAGTCGCCGTTCGCCGCAGGCATGCTGTCTTCCGCTTTGCCTCCCGCCACGACGCCTGTCTCTTCGGCATGCACGCTGCGCGTCCACGCATTCCGGCGCAGAAGCCCCTGCAGGCGCGCAAGAAAAATCGGCAATTCGAACGGCTTCGGGAGGTAATCGTCTGCGCCGGCGGCAAATCCCTCGAGCACATCTTCGGGCCGTCCGCGGGCCGTGAGGATCAGCACGGGAACAAAATTCTTGGCCTTGCGCAATTCGGAGACGACCGTAAATCCATTGACGCCGGGGAGCATGACGTCGAGGATGACGGCATCATACGGCTCCTTTTTCTCAACGAGGCTATCGAGCGCCGCCTCGCCGTCACCGACAATCTGCGCGGCGTAGCCTTCCGCCTCGAGATTGAATCGAAGGCCCTCAGCCAGGTGTGCTTCATCTTCCACTACGAGCACGCGGTTCACGCGCGGCTCCTCGGCAGCTCGAGCGTGATTGTCGTGCCGCGTCCTTCACCCGCGCTTTCAGCGAATACCTTTCCCCCGTGCTTTTTCGCAATCGAGCGGACGATGAACAGGCCCAGTCCCGTTCCTTTCACCTGCGCGCGCGAACGGCCGCGCACGCGATAGAAGCGTTTGAAAACGCGCTTCAATTCATCTACCGGAATTCCCATGCCGTGGTCCCGCACTCGAAGCAGAACGTGCTTTTCGTCCGGCGTGTCAATTTGCGCCGAAACGTCCACGTTGTCCTTCGAGTACTTGATAGCGTTGTCGAGCACGTTGGTAACGGCCGTGCGAAGCTCCTCGGCATCGCCTCGAACGGTGATCTGATTGCCATTCCTCGGCTTCTTGTACTGCAAGGCCTTGGCTGTGAGGTTGTGCCGCGTCCGCGCGAGCTCCAAGCATTCCGATACGAGCCCGCCGAAATCAATCTCTGTGCGATCCCGGCGGCCGCTCTTGAAACGCGTCTCTCCGGCTTTCAGCACCTGTTCGACTGTGTGGACCAGCCGGTCGGTGTCATTCAACATCAGGCCGTAAAATTGCTGGCGCTTTTTTTCATCCACATCGCGCCGCTGGAGAGTCTCGAGATACAGCCGGATTGAGGTGATCGGAGTCTTCAATTCGTGAGTAACCGCATTTATGAAACTGTCGTGCTGTTCGTTTCGCTTGATTTCACGGATGAGAAAGCTCGTATTGAGAATCATCCCGGCGATGATGGCCGCGAAAAAGATGATTCCAAAAAAAAGCAGCACGCCTTCCCGCCAATTGAGAATCGCCCAAATGACACTGAGCGCGACAGCCAAAGCGACGAGGAACACGCCCAGCGCCACGAAGAACGCGATTGTTTTTCGACGGCTCGCGATTTGCATGGTGTCCGAACGTAATTGTACCGCCGATAGGTTCCTGAGAGGTTCGGACATAAACCGAAAGGTTCACGTCCACGGCCAAGCGGGGATATGGCGATATGATGTCCGGCTTCGAGCCGAAGCCGGAAGCCGCGGTCTCTTACGCCAGAAGATTTGGCTGAACTTGCGGCGTCGCGGGAATCAGCTCTTTGGTTGTCAACGAGGACCCGACGGTCTTCTTGGCGAGTTCGTCGGCGCGAAGATCGGCGACGCGCAAGTCTCGCGCGAGCCCCAGCTTGTTCAGCATCCAGATTCCGTACCAGTTGAAATCGATCTCATACCACTTCAGCCCGTGCCGCGCTGATGTCGGGTGCGCGTGATGGTTGTTGTGCCATCCTTCGCCCCACGTCAGAAGCGCAACCCAGAGGCTATTGGTCGATAGATCCCGCGTCTTGTATCGCCGCGTGCCCCAAGAGTGAGTGGCTGAATTGACGAGCCAAGTGGTCTGCAGTCCAACGACCGTGCGGAGGAAGATGCCCCAGAGCACGACGGGCCAGCCACCGGCAGCGAGCAAAATCACGCCGACAGCGATCAGCGGGACATAGTGGTACTTGGTGATCCACACGTAGAACTTGTCTTTGGCGAGATCGGGAACGTAGCGTGCGAGCGTCGAAGTATCGTGGTGCATGGACTTTCCCACCAGTATCCATCCCATGTGCGCCCACCATGTGCCTTCCACCGGGGAATGCGGATCGCCGTCTTGGTCGGAAAATTGGTGGTGAATTCGGTGCGTTGCCACCCAGAAGATCGGGCCGCCCTCGAGCGCGAGCGTCGCGCAGACTGTGAGGCAGTACTCGAGCCATCTCGGAATCTTGTAGCCGCGATGCGTGAGCAGGCGATGGTAGCCCATGCCGATGCCCACACTCGTTGATAGCCACCACAGAAAAATTGCGACGAAAAATCCTGTCCAAGTGAAAAAGAAGAGTGCGACCACCGCAAGCACGTGGAAGATCACCATCACGCTCGCCGTCACCCAATTTATTCCGTTGTCGTCCTTTGCTTTTGCCGCGCGCAGATCGGTGAGTTCCATCCGGGGCCCTTCCCATTAAAGATGTTGTGATGCGTCGGTAGCGCTGAAATCAGACTAGCAGGGAAGGGCTCAAATCATTGTAATAGTTGTGTAATAGGAATTGCAGAGGCGCCTACTGGTCAGCGCCGATTTTATAGCCGCTAAATTGTCCTAGCTGAGAGCGTCCGATGCGGGAGCGAGATTCAGCCGGATGAGGGCAGGGCTTCTGACGCAACGAATCGCATCGCGTGTCCGCGCTCGATGAGCGGTTTTTCGAAGTATTTCTAAGAGATTTGCGCGATTCCTACGGTGATCGCGAGTGCTAGCGCCGTTGTGGCTACTCCCCGCCAATCCGAAATACGCGGCAGCGAATGAAGCAAAATCCGGTGGCACGCCCACAGAATNNACGGCATACATCGCTGCGACCCATGAATACTGGTACGCGGCCTCAAACCGGTTGCGCGGATTCGGCATCCATTTCGTCATTGCAAGAGCGCCCACAACCAGAACCGCAAGAGTGACACTTGCAAGCCGCGTGTGTTCCGCGATCCAGGCTTTCGCATCCGATCGCCACGCGATCGCCAGTAGCATTCCAATTGCTATAGCGTCCGCGCGGCAGGGCATCAATACATATTGCGGGCTCAGAACTCCGGGCTTCGCCGAGTAAACGATCGCTCGGAGTACAGGCGCACCGATGATGCAGCCGATCAAGACTTGAACAAGTCTTCGACGCGAGAGATAGCGAATCAGAAAGGGTGACACGAGATAAAACTGCTCCTCTACGGCAAGCGACCACGTTTGGGACATCCACCACGTCGTAAATCGCGAGAGCGGTATGAAGACAAGATTTTGCAGGAACAGATAGTAGACGATGAGAGGCACCGAAATTGTCGGCCCGCTTGAATCACTGGCGAACCCCCGCTGACTAACGAGCGAGCCGGCAATCGAGAATAAAGCAATCCATGCGTAATAGACCGGCAAGATCCGATGAACCCGGCGCGCGTAGAACGCTCTGAAATAATTTGGGCTTTCGCGCGCATCGAGCAGAATCCCGCCGATTAGAAACCCAGACAGAACGAAGAAAAGATCTACGCCACTCCATTCAAGCCGGAAAATTTGGACGAAGCGATACAACTTGCCGAATTCGCTGCTGTTGTAGCCGAATGTGATGTAGTGAAGCGAAAGCACCAGCAGGATTGCCAGCCCTCGCAACCCATCCAACTCGGGCAGCCGATTTTTTGTCCCCGCATTCACAAGATCTCCCAGCTATCGCTTGAGCCCAAACAGTTGCTTTTCCGTTGCTTCCGCGGAGAGTGGCAATGCGAAATAGCCGGTTGCGCCGAGGCGTTCCCAACTCTGCGACTCGGACGCTGGGGGCTCGAACCGGGTCACAAGAAAGCGCGCGCCCATGCTCAGCAGTGCATTTGATATTCACGATTTTGTCTCAGTGCTCGATTCCCAATAGGCAGGCACCGCTTCCACGGGGACGTCCGCGACGATGCGAACTTGCGCCAAGTGAGCCCAGTAGTCTCCGAGCGTCGAATGACCGAGAACGGCAACTTCATCTCCAGGCCTTAAACCAATTCGCGTCAAATCTGCGCTGACGCTCCACTCTGCGTTTTTTGACGCTTTCAGAGCCGCTAAGGCGTTATCCGCCGCCTGACTCGCGATCGTGACGCCCATCGTCAGCGCCACCGCCAGCACAACACAATTCCACACACGCGCCGAATTCTCCGCTCGCGGCAGACGGACGACGGCAAACAAGAAGCACCAAAGAATGACCATCGGCGCTCCCAAGAATTGCGGCTCCACGTGAACGAGCGCGTAAAGCCCGCAAGTTGCAAGCGCAGGCAGCCAAAGACTCCACAACAAAGATAATTCGCGAAAGTAACGCCGGGCTCCTCCCGCTAGAAGTGCAAGCACGAGTACCCCGATTCCAATGGCTCTCTCTGCTGACAGGAGGCGAAAATACTCCGCGGCGCTGACGGCGAGTTCACGCAATTGTCCGCGAAGCTCAAAGTGCGGCCGCAAACCTTCGACCCAATAGCTTGGGTCATACCACGGCGGATACGTACCAATGACGGGCGTCGCAAACTCATCAACCGGCGGCACGTCATTCAATTGCCGCGTTCCGTGGATTGGCGTCCCAACTCCCGGAACCTCACCGTGCCACTGCGGCAGCGACGCCAAGCCGTTCACAAACCACGCGTAACTTATGCGGCCGGCGTCGCCATAAGTAATCCGTCCCTTCGCGCGCGAAATCGCGATGGCCCACGGTCCTCCGATCGCCAGAAAGACAACCAACGCAAGCGCCGCCCGCGGCGCGGCCCGCTTCCAATTTCCAATTGCGAACAAGCCGCAAACAAGAAACACGAATGCGAGAGGAAACATCACTGCCTTCGCCAGGTAGCCGATCGCAAGCACCGCGCCGAGCCCTGCATACATCCGCAAGCTCGTTTGGCCCCGCCAGACTCGAATCAGGATTGCCGTCGCCAGAAAGAAGATCGCCGACACCAACATGTCGGGCTTATCCGTTCCCAGTCCCACCAATTCAAGCGACGAGTACGTGAAGAGCGAGTAGCCGAGGACCGTCCACGCCCAACCTTGCGGCGATTGCTCATCCGCGGCTGACGCGCGCTCGGCAACGAGCGCGGTCAACTCCCGAAAGAAAAATCCGAAGCACAACAGGGCGAAAAGATAGATGCCAAAATTTACCGCATGCAGCATCGTGGCTTCCCAATAGAGCGAGGTGTGTGTGAGTCCGAAAGCGAGAGCCAAAACCCACGAATACAGCGGGCTCCAATAGGCGTTGATCGCATTGTGCCAATCATGGCGAAGATAGGCGTAGCTGATATCGAGGTAATTCACGCCATCGGGCTCGATCGAGAAGCGCTCCGCCCACGCTTGCAACAGCCCTGCAACAGCCGCGAAGCCGACGCAACATTCAACTACGCCGATAAGATGAGCCGGAAAGTAACGAACCGCAGCGCCGCGCCGCCACGGCATCGCGAAGGGCCGCGCCGCCACCGCAGCGGGCGCGAAGCGAAACAAACGGAATGGCGCTCCATCATTCTCCGAAGCGCGAACCCTGCTCGTTCGATGAAGAAGCTTTGCGAAAACCGTGTCAGCCATGAGTAGTCATGAACATCGCGCGCCTGACTGGCGTCCTTTGGAAGTTCAAGGCGAGGATTGTGAAGCGTTGTGCGCAAAATGAAACGGTACGCGGCTGGAAGTTACGTCCGTAGTTCCAACATCATCGCGGCGGCGCGATCAAGGGTGTCCGCCGCTTTCTTTCGGAAACGTCCATTGCGNNGCGCACGGTAATAGAATAAACTTCCCGAATTCCGGCATGCTCGGTCACCGACGGGGGCGCGGCGTAAAATTCATGAATCGATCTCTCAAACGATCGCACGAAGCGTCGCGTGCCGGAGCACCACTGCGATGAAGACCTCGCGCTGTTCGAAAATTTACGACGCGGTGGTGAGGCGCATTTCC
>PMAA01000120.1 GCA_003152355.1 Acidobacteriota bacterium
ACGCCGTCTCTGCTAAGATCCTCGGCCTGTTCATAGGCGACGCGCTCCAGAGCCTCTTCCGTTTGCATGACCGCGATTGTGTGTGAGAAGCCCTCCAGATATTTGGCGAGACTTCCCTGGTTTGCGCCGCGATGAAACCACTGCGCTAATGCCTGCGAATCCGCTGTCGGAAGCCCCGCGTAACCCGCATCCTTCGCCAACTCAATGATGGTTTGCGGCCGCAGCACACCATCCAGATGCTCGTGCAAAAGAACTTTGGGAAGGCTCTGCAATAATTCTCGATCAAGTTTCATGGGACGTTGCTTCCTCCCAGCAGCGAATGTGTTCAAACCATCAGTGAACCGTTGCACGATAATATACCGCCCGGGGATCGGATTCTCTCTCCATCGCATGTGCGACTGGCTTGGTGTTGTACAATCCGACCTCAACTTCTGGAAGGATTGTCCCGCATGACGCAAACCGTCCCAGCGCATTCCCAGACAACGGATTATGGTTTGCGTCGCGGGATTCTTTCTCCGATGGAGACGCTGGCACAATCAGTCTCCACCATGGCTCCCACAACTACGCCTGCGGCCACGATCCCGCTGGTTTGCGCTCTTGCCGGCAATGGCACCTGGCTTGCGTATGTACTCGCGACCGCGGCAGTACTGCTGGTCGCACTCTGCATTGGCCGCTATGCTCGCATTTCAGCCTCACCCGGTTCCTTGTATACCTACGCTTCGATGACTCTGCCTCCCTGGCTGGGCGCGACTGTGGCATGGAGTCTGTTGCTGGCCTATGTGGCGACGGGATCGAGCGTGATCGGCGGCTTCTACCACTATGCGAACTTGCTGCTGCGCGATGCCACGGGCCATGTCTACTCTGCCGTGTTGCTGGCTCTGTTGGTCACCGGCATTTCGATATGGATTGCCTACCGCGATGTAAAGATCTCCGCGCGGCTGATGCTGTGGATCGAAGCTCTTTCCGTGACCGTGATTCTGGTCATGGTGGTTCTGTTGCTGGTGCGCCATGGTTGGCATTGGGACTGGGATGAACTTCATCTGCGCGGCATGACCGGTAGCGGACTGCGCCTCGGGTTGGTGCTGGCGCTCTTCAGCTTCGTTGGGTTCGAAAGCGCGACCACTCTGGGTTCTGAGGCGCGCAATCCATTGCAGGCGATTCCCCGCGCGGTCATTCAAACCGCGGTTCTCGCCGGGATTTTCTTCACGGTTTGCGCTTACGCGGAAGTGCTGGGCTTTCACACTGCGGGGCAAGACCTGGGTACGAGTCAAGCCCCGATGCATGTGCTGGCCCAGGTGGCCGGCAGCCCAGTGCTGGGGGTGCTGATAGATATTGGAGCGCTGGTGAGCTTATTTGCCGGAACGCTGGCGTGTATCACCGCGGCGGCTCGCGTGTTGTTGCTGATGGCGCACAACGGGCTCGCCCACGGCTCTCTGCGGGCCACGCATGCTCTCAACCAGACGCCCAGCCGTGCTGTCGTTATCACTGGAATCGCGGCGGTGCTTCCCGTGGCTGTACTCGCGGCCCGCGGGGCGAGCGGTTTGGACGTCTACGGCTGGTTGGGATCGCTCGCGACGTACGGATTCATCGTGGCATACGCGCTGGTCTCAATCGCGCTGCCGCGATTCTTGACCGATCACGGCCACGTGCGCCTGCCAATTCGAATACTCTCCTGGCTGGCATGCACGGCGATGCTGCTTGCGCTCGTTGGCAATCTCTATCCTGTGCCTGAGGGGCCTTACGGCAAGCTGCCTTATATCTATCTCGTGTACTTGGCCGCCGGGATGATCTGGTTCTTGTGGAACGCGCGCAATAAGAGAATCCGCTTGCCGAAATAACAACCTCCTCGCGTCCTGATCCGTAATTTAACTGAAGCGTGGGCTGTGGATAACTTCGTATCTGTGGATAACTTCCCATTCATCCGCTTGACACTGTCAGATTTAAAAAATAGATTCTGCCCATCCAAATAATCCGTTTCGGTTCCTGAAAAAGTCGAAATACTCTGACGCAACTTTTTTCGTTCTGAAATTCGGAACAATTGCAAATTTCTAGGAGCCGCACCGAATAATGAAAACAATCCGACGTTGCGCTTTCGCCGTCGCCGCACTTCTCGCAGCTTTCGTCGCTCTCGCATTCTCCGCGCAAGCCCAGCAAACACTCGGCGGCATTACCGGCACGGTCACAGATAACAGCGGAGCTGTGCTTCCGCACACGACGGTGATGCTGGTCGGAGATCAAACGCAGATGACGCGAACAGTGGTGACCAACGACGAAGGCTTCTATCTGTTCGTTGACTTGCCCATCGGTACGTATTCCCTCAAGTTCACGCACGATGGATTTCAAACGCAGGATATTCCATCCATCGCCGTGCAGGCGAACCGCACCATGACGGTGAACACCGGACTGAAAGTCGGCGCCTTAACCACGACCGTCACCGTGCAGGTCAATCCTCTTGTGAATGCGGTAGATACGACGAATGGCTACGTGCTCGACAAACAGCAGTTCGAAGCCATACCGCTGCCAACAGGAAGCTTCACGGGCGTGGCCATTCTCTCTCCGGGCGTTAACGCGGAACTGCCGACTGGGACGGGCGTGAATGCCGGGTTGGGCAATCAGCCGATTTGGGCGAATGGGCAGCGCGATACCAGTAATACTTTCCTGCTCAACGGCGTTGACGCCAGCAATCTATTCAACGGCAAGAGCACGAGCGTCGTTCCCTCGGGCCGCCTTGTCAACAACACGGGCGTTGCCAATGCTTCCAACTCGACGGCGGAAATAGTCCAGAGCTCGGCGGCTCCGTATTTGGCGGTCGGGCAAGCATTGCCGACGCCCGCACCGGAAACCGTTCAAGAGTTTCGCGTGAATACGTCCATGTATGACGCGGGGCAAGGGTCCACGAGCGGCGCGCACATTGACATGAGCACGTCCTCCGGCACAAACAACATTCACGGCAGTCTTTACGGCCATCGTGGTACGGACTGGCTGAATGCGGCTCCATATTTCTACAACGCAGATCCCAATATTCCCGGGAGCGAGAAAGTTCCCGAATTGCATCGCTACACGGCAGGCGGAACGTTGGGCGCTCCCATCATTAAGAACAAACTTTTTGGCTACGTCTCCTACCAGCACGTTCACGCATCGGATCTGGAAATAGGAGCGATACGAGGGGTTGTGCCGTTTGGACTTACGGACGACGATCGCACTCCTGCGGGGCTCGCCGCCATTTCAAACACGAATTTCTTCTCGTCCGTGAATCCGGTTGTTGGAACGGCGCCGAACGACATCAGTCCCGTGGCGTATGCCTTGTTGAACTACAAGCTGCCGAATGGCCAATACATGTTCCCTTCGGCTAACCCCAATTTCTCTCCGACTATCACCTTCCCGGAGAACTATTTCACGACGCAGCCGGCCTATTTCGTATCCGATCAGGCCGTGGCAAATCTCGATTATCTGGTGACGCCGACCGACACGCTGTCGTTGAAGTATTACTACCAGCACGACCCGACGATCGCGCCGTTCGCGTACTCTTTCGTCCAGGGCTTCACGCAGCACCTGGACGCCGGCAGCCAGGTGGCCTCGATCACTAACACGCAAACGCTGACGCCTAGTTTCAATGTGGCGGAAGTCTTCGGATTCATTCGGGAGAAGGTTTACAGCACGATCTCACAGCCGTTCACTGCCGCGGATTTGGGAATCAACGCGTTCGGTTCCACGTATTTTCCGGGGATCACCATCGTTGATGATCTCGGAAATTTCTCACCGGCGAACACGGGTGAGGTGTTCAACGCGGCGATGAGCATCGGGATGGGCGCGGCTTCACAAGGTGCGTTCACTGGGATTTTTCAGAACCGGTTTATGCCGTCGGCCCAGGCCGTTTGGACTCATGGCAAACATACTGTCACTTTCGGCGGGAGCTTTTCCTACACGCAGCTCGATGCGCGGGATGAACGCACGAATAAAGGCATAATCGGGTTCGCGGATTTCTCGCAATTCCTTCAGGGATTGGACACGCCCTACTCGTCGAACGGATTCATCGCATCATCGTATCTGCAAGGCGACGCCAACCGCTACTATCGCACCAACGAGACGGGCGAGTACGTCCAGGACAAATTTCAGATCCGTTCGAATCTTAGCGTGAGCGCTGGGCTTCGATTTGATTACCACGGAGGATTCAAAGAGAAATACGGGCGGCTTTATAACTTCGATCCGAGCCAATACGACTACGATGCAACGGCGGATATGATCGTGTCGAACGGATTCATTATTGCGGGGAACAACAAAGATTTTCCGTCCAAAGGAGTGAGTGATTCGACTCTCACGGGGCGGCAGTGGGGATTGGCTCCGCGCATCGGTATCGCGTGGAGTCCGAAGAGGTTCGATGACAAGGTGGTCGTTCGCGCCGGTTGGGGTATGTACTACGATCGCGGCGAACTCTTCACGTATCTATCTCCGGGATTCGCGGCCGGGCTTATCCCGGGCGGGCCGTTTGGCGTGAACCAGTCTCCACCGTGGGTGAATTCCCAGGTCTGCACCACGATCGGCGACTACTACGAGGGATTCATTCCGACGTGCGATCCAAACTTTCCCACAGGCGGTTCATTTTCGAACCCGTGGGGAGCCGCGCTCCAGGCTCCGCCAACCGGCGATCCATCCAAGCTTGTTCTACCCAATGCGGCAGCAATCGAGGGCGGCGCTCAGCTTTTCTCTTTTGCAGATTACAACCGGAACAACAAGCTTCCTTACACCATGAACGAGACGTTTGATGTCCAGTGGCAGCCGCGCCGCGACCTGGCGTTTGATATCGGCTACGTCGGCAACCTGGGGCGCCACGAGGTGGTACCGATTCCGTTTAACCAAGCTGGCATCGCAACGCCCTCAAAGCCAATTCACGGACAGAATTACACCTACGGCTACGTCGTCCAAGCGCCCCCCGGCTGCAATCCCACTCTGAATCCGGCGGGCTGCTCCTACACGCCTACGTGCAATCAGTCGGCGGACGCCGGCTGCGCGCCCATGGGCCTTCCGGATGGAACTTCGATGCTCGAAACGTATGAAGGCGGAAACATTGATCTGCGCGTTCCGTTTATCGGTTATTCATCCGAGTCGGAGTCGTATTCGACGCTGGGAATTTCCACGTACAACGCGCTGCAGGCGCATGTCGAAAAGCGAGTCAGTCATGGCCTGCAAGTTGGATTTTCGTACACCTACTCCCGGGCGACGGATGAGCAGAGCGCGATGGGACTCTTTTACAACGGCAACAACCCGCTCGATCTACACTCCGCTTACGGCCTCTCGGACTTCGACCGGACGAACGTGATCAATTTCACGTATCTCTATCAACTTCCGAATTTCTATTCGCCGAATTCGTTCAAGGGCAGAATCACTGACGGCTGGGGCATTTCGGGATTGACAGTGCTTCAAAGCGGGCAGCCGTACAGCGTGATTGATTACAGCGGCGCGGTCGGCAGCATTTTTTACGGCGTGTCGGATGGCATCACGAACCCGATCGTGCCTCTTGCCCCCGGTTGCACAGCCAAGAGCGCGCGAACTGGCGCGTCCGGCGCGGGAAGCACTCCGGCACTCAATGCCGCTTGCTTCACGCTGCCCCTGCTCAATCCGGGCGAGTTGAATGGCGCAATTCCGCCGGGAGATACGTATGAGACAAACTTCATCCAACAAGGACAACGCAATATTTTCCGGCAAACGTGGCAGAAGCGGGCGGATGTTTCGATCATCAAGGCGACGCAAATCACGGAGCGAACATCCGTGAGATACAGTCTGGACATCTTCAATTTGACGAATACGCCGAGCTTCGACATCCCGGTCGACGACGTGACGCAAAATTTGGATTTTGACGGCTTTCCGGTTTACGGTTCCCAGCTCTACGCGAGCCCAACGCTCAGCGGCTTGGGGATCACGAACAAGACAATTGGAAGTCCGCGGCAGATTCAGATGTCGCTGCGGCTACTTTTCTGAATCCGCGGCTGAAGCCGGAGAGATTGGAGCGCAAGAGTTTCCGGAGCGCTGAAGCGCTCCTCCCCCGCATGAATGCGGGGGCTCCCACCGACCTGCGCGGAACCGAGGCTGAATCTAGTCAGCTTGGCCGATGTCTTCGTACCAGACGTCCGGGTGAGACTGGATGTACGCAGTGAGCAGCGCGGCGCACTCTTTGGAATCAAGATCAATTACTTGCACGCCGAGCGAACGAAGCCAGTCAACGCCGCCTTGAAATGTCCGGCAATCGCCGATCACAAGCGTGCCAAAGCCAAACTGGCGGACCAGCCCGCTGCAATACCAGCAAGGCGCGAGCGTGGTGACCATGATGAGATCGCGATAGCTGCGTTGGCGTCCCGCGCGGCGAAATGCGTCTGTCTCGGCATGCGCCGAAGGGTCGCTTTGTTGGACGCGGCGGTTGTGGCCTGCGCTTACGAGGCGGCCAGCTGCATCAAAGATTGCGGCGCCGATCGGGAGTCCGCTTTCGGCGAGACCCTGGCGGGCCTCGGCGAGGGCGACGGCGAGCATTGCGGCGTAGTCAGGTTTCGTTGGCATGTGAGCAGTAATTTGCCGTCTGAGATAATGCCTTTAACTTCGGGAAAATTGAAGTGCGACGGCAACGGAGGCGATAGATGAGCCGCAAGCGAGCGTTTCGAATCGGCGTTGCGGGACCGGTTGGCTCGGGGAAGACAGCGCTGGTGGACCGGCTCAGCCAACGGTTGTGGCCGCGATACAATCTCGCCGTCGTCACCAACGACATTTACACGAAGGAAGATGCAGAATTCCTGACGCGGCAAGGAACCCTGCCGGCCGAACGCATACGGGGCGTGGAGACGGGAGGATGCCCGCACGCCGCGATCCGTGAAGATGCGTCGATGAATTTGCAGGCTATCGCCGAGTTGGAGAATAGTTTACCGGGGCTTGAGCTGGTGTTCATCGAAAGCGGAGGCGACAATCTTAGCGCTGCGTTTAGTCCCGAGCTGGTGGACGTTTGGATTTACGTGATTGACGTGGCGGAGGGCGACAAAATTCCGCGGAAGGGCGGACCCGGGATCACGCGTTCAGATCTGCTGGTCATCAACAAAATTGATCTGGCGCCTTACGTGGGCGCGTCGCTTGAGGTGATGGATCGCGATTCGCGCCGGATGCGAAAGGGGCGGCCGTTCTTTTTTACCAATCTGCGCGATCAGGGTGGTTTCGACGAGGTTGTGGTCTGGGTCGAACGGGAGATCAATGCTCCGTCAGCAGATCGGCATGCCGTGATTGACGCTCATGAGCCGTATGTCGGAATTCCGCACAGCCACGCCCGGGATCACGTACACGATCACCACGATCAGGGGCTCGATCATGGGCATTCGCGCGATCATTTGCACGAGCATCATCACGAGTGAGGTCACGTGTCGCACTCGAATGGTCGAAACGCGAAAGCATCAGCAGCGGACGGCTTGGCCGAACTGCAACTCCTCCACCTTGCCGATAGTGCGCTCCCGATTGGATCGCTTGCTCATTCGTTTGGTCTTGAGACTCTGGTGTCCGAGGAGCTGTTGGACGTAGCGAGACTGCCAGATTTCTTCGAAGTTTATCTGCACGAAGCGGGATTGGTCGAAGCTGTGTTTTGCCGGGAGGCGTCGCGTCTGGGAAAACTTGCGGCTGACGCGTTCTCAGCGGCTTCGTGGCTAGAACTGAACGAAAAACTGAGCGCACGAAAACCGAGCCGTGAGAGCCGCGCGGCGAGCGCCGCGTTGGGACAGCATTTCATGATGGCGGTGAGGAACCTCGGCGATTTTCCTGTGATCGCGGAGGCGTTCGACGCGTCGCAAAGTTCCCGGAGCATGGTTCATCACAGCGCGGCGTTCGGACTGACCGGCGGCGCATTGGGATTTGTGTCCAATCGCGTGGTGGAGGCTTTTCTGCATCAGTCGCTTGCGGGACTTATTTCTGCGTGCCAGCGGCTAATGCCGTTCGGGCAGCGCGAAGCGACTCGTTTGCTGTGGAAGCTCAAGCCGGCGATGGTGCAAACGGCGGAGAGAAGCGCGCTGCGCACCGTTGACGACGTTGCGAACTTTACTCCTTTGCTCGATTGGGGGGCGATGGAGCATCCGGCGCTCGCTACGCGGCTCTTCATCAGCTGATCGTATGGCACACGTACAAGAAGTCGTTTCCGCTGCGCGATCCGGCGCCAGTTTGGCGGGACGCATTGACGCGTCGCTCTCTCTTGCGTTTGAGCGCAGAGAAACGGACGGCGTTACCGTGCTGAGTGAAGCAGCGCAGACGCCGCCGCTGCGGGTTATTCGTGCTTTTGTCGCTGAAGATAAATCGGCGCTGGTTCATTTGCACAATGTATCGGGAGGGGTTCTCGGCGGCGACAGGCTCGGGCTGTCGGTTCGCGTTGGTGCCGGCGCAAGCGCGCAATTGACGACTACGGGAGCGACGCGTGTGTATCGTTCAGGTCGCGACGCTCTTTCTGCGGTTCAGATCAACGACATCGTGGTCGAGGAAAATGGGCTGCTCGAATATGTGCCGGACGCGCTGATTCCATTCGCGGGCGCTCGCTTTCGGCAGGCGACGCGAATCCAACTTTCGCCGGGTGCGGGTTTATTCTGGTGGGAAATTCTTGCGCCGGGACGTGAAGCGCGTGGGGAGTCCTTTGCGTATGGCCGCGTAAGCCTGAAGACGGAAATTCGCGCCTGCGGTAAATTGATCGCTTTTGAAAATGTGGATCTCGCTCCGGCAGAAATTCGTATGGACGCGATCGCGAGGCTGGGCGTATATCGCTACTGGACCACGTTCTACATCTGCCGGGCCGGAGTTCAACCAGCGAACTGGCTGGCTGCGGAAGCACATTTGCGCGAAGCCGCCGCGCCGTGGTGTAAACCCGGGGAAATGCTATGGTCCGTCAGCACACTTCCCGCTCACGGCTTGGCGATCCGAGGGCTCGCGCGGAGCGGCCGGGAAATTCTTCCGGCGCTGCAGGCGCTCTGGCGCAGCGCGAAGGTGCTGCTATTCGGACGGGCGCCAATTCTGCCGAGAAAAGTTCAATGACGCTTGTTCCTGACAGGCGCGAAATTTGGAAGAGCGAGGTGTCTCATGCATCTCACGCCACGTGAACAGGAAAAGCTGATGATCGTTGTCGCGGCCGATCTCGCGCGACGCCGCCAAGCGCGGGGATTAAAGCTCAATTACGTCGAGGCGATCTCCATTTTGTCGGCTGAAATCCTTGAGGCGGCGCGTGACGGCAAGAGCGTCGCTGAAATCATGAGCTTCGGAAAGAAAATTCTCGCGCGTGCCCAGGTGATGGAGGGCGTGCCTGAGATGATTCATGAAGTACAGGTGGAAGCGACGTTTCCTGACGGCACGAAACTCGTCACCGTCCATGATCCAATTTCGTAATGAGGTGCGCCGGTGATTCCTGGTGAATACTTGTTGGATGAAAATGCTGGACCGATCGAGGCGAACGCCGGGCGGCGGACGGTGCGGGCAGTCGTGCGGAACACGGGCGATCGGCCCGTTCAAGTTGGCAGCCATTTTCATTTTTTCGAAGCGAATCGCGCACTTGCGTTTGACCGCGGCGCCGCTTTCGGCCTGCGCCTCAATATCCCAGCAGGCACGGCGGTTCGGTTCGAGCCCGGCGAGGAAAAGGAAATCGAGCTTACGGAATTTGCCGGCGAACAAATCATTCATGGATTCAACGGCCTTGTAGAAGGCGCCCTCGGTGACTCAGATTTGTGTGCACGAGCGATCGATCGCGCCAGGCAGCAGGGGTTTCAATTCGAGCGGGAGAAAGACTGATGAGTCTCCGAATTCCGCGTCGAACTTACGCGGACTTGTACGGCCCGACGCGCGGAGACCGTATTCGCTTGGGCGACACCGAACTTTTCATCGAAATCGAAAAGGACTTCGCCGTTTTCGGAGACGAAGTGACGTTTGGCGGCGGAAAAGTGATCCGCGACGGCATGGGTCAGAGCAGCACGGCCGTGCGGGCAGGCGCTGAAGCCGCGCTTGATCTGGTCATCACGAACGCTGTGATTTTGGATCACTGGGGAATCGTGAAGGGCGACATCGGCGTGAAGAACGGCCGTATCGTCAAAGTTGGCAAGGCCGGTAATCCGCACACGATGGCTGGAGTTGACCGCGAGCTGGTGATTGGCGCAGCGACGGAAGTAATTGCCGGCGAGAATTTGATTGTCACTCCGGGAGGTGTGGACAGCCACATCCACTTCATTTCGCCGCAGCAAGTTTACGAAGCGATGTCGAACGGCATTACGACGATGGTAGGCGGAGGCACGGGACCAGCCACGGGCACAGCGGCCACTACCTGTACGCCGGGCGCGTGGAATCTGGCGCGGATGCTCGAAGCCGCCGAGGCGTGGCCGATGAATTTCGGCTTTCTCGGTAAAGGGAATGCCGCGACGCGCGCTCCGCTCGCCGAACAGATTGAAGCGGGAGCGTGCGGCCTGAAACTGCACGAAGATTGGGGCACTACGCCGGCCGCCATAGATGCGTGTCTTAAGGTCGCCGACGAGTACGACGTGCAGGTGTCGATTCACACCGACACCATCAACGAAGCGGGATTTCTCGAAGCTACGGTCGCCGCAATCGCCGGCCGCGCGATCCATACGTATCACACAGAGGGAGCCGGCGGCGGCCACGCGCCCGACATCATTCGCATCGCGTCGCACCCGAATGTGCTTCCCTCTTCGACCAATCCCACGCGGCCTTACACCGTCAATACGATTGCCGAGCATTTGGACATGCTCATGGTGTGCCACCACTTGAATCCGCTCGTACCAGAAGACGTTGCGTTTGCCGAGAGCCGCATCCGGCCCGAAACGATTGCGGCTGAAGATGTGTTGCACGATCTCGGCGTTCTCAGCATGCTTTCGAGCGATTCCCAGGCAATGGGCCGCATCGGAGAAACGGTTACGCGCACATGGCAAACGGCGCACAAGATGAAGGTTCAGCGCGGACCGCTGCCCGAGGATTCGGCACGAAACGACAATTTCCGGGCGAAGCGTTACGTTGCGAAATATACGATCAATCCGGCCATTACGCATGGATTGGCCGCGGAGATTGGCTCGATCGAGCCGGGGAAGCTTGCGGACCTCGTGCTGTGGAGGCCGGCGTTTTTCGGCGTGAAACCCGAGATGATCGTCAAAGGTGGATTCATCGCGTGGAGCGTGATGGGAGATCCCAATGCTTCTATCCCGACGCCTCAGCCGGTGCTCTATCGCCCGATGTTCGGAAGCTTCGGCGCGGCCATCGGGGCGACGAGCATCACGTTCGTCTCGCAGGCGGCGGCAAAGAACGGAATCGCGGAGAGACTTGGTCTGAAGCACCGCGTCGCGCCGGTAAGCGCTTGCCGCAAAATCGGAAAGAAAGACATGCGCCACAATAACGCCACACCCGCGATAGAGGTTGATCCGGAAACTTACGAAGTGCGCGTTGATGGGGAGCTCGTCACGTGCGAGCCGGCAAAGGTCTTGCCCTTAGCTCAGCGTTATTTTTTGTTCTGACTCGCCCCGAGCATCCCGTGCAATTCCCCCGGAAAGCGCATCGGCTGCATCGAAAATTTCGATTGGACTTCGCTATGCGCAGTGCCTAGATTAACCATGCTGCCCGCACAAGGATGAATGATGCGGAGCTGTGGATGATCCCCCGAGGTTCGCTCGTTAAGAAAGCCGGCATCCAAATAGGCATTCTCGAATACACGGGCGATTTGCCCGGAAACGCTCAATTTTATGACCCCATTTGCAAACCCGGTCCGGACGATCGTACCCCCCTCTTTCGTGCACTACAGGCTTGAAAACGCATACGACGAGATGTTTGAGACGCCGGGAGTCCCACGCGCGCATTACGAGGCTCTCTACCGGACAATTCTCAGCCTGCCGCCGGAAGAGTTGCGGCGAAGCCAACAGGCCGCCGATCTTTCATTTCTACACGAGGGCATTACCTTTACTGTCTACGGAACAAAGGAAGGCACCGAACGAATTTTTCCGAACGACCTGATCCCTCGAATCATTCCCGGCTCGGAGTGGGTGCAGATCGAAAAAGGGCTGACGCAACGGATTACCGCGCTGAATCTCTTCCTCCAGGATATTTATCACGACGAGAAAATTCTGAATGACGGCGTGGTTCCGCGCGAACTTGTGTACAGTTGCCGCCATTTCCGGCGCGAGATGCGCGGATTGAATGTGCCGCGCGATACGTACGTCAGCATCTGCGGAACGGATCTGATACGTCTCCCGGATGGCCATTTTGCTGTGCTGGAAGACAATCTGCGGGTCCCGAGCGGAGTCTCTTACATGCTCGCGAACCGCAAAGTTCTCAAGCGCGTGTTTCCGACGATGTTCCGCGATTACGGCGTGTGGCCCGTGGATCATTATCCGCAGGCGCTGCTTGCAACACTGCGCAGCCTCGCCCCTGCGAATTCATCCTCGGCGCAGGATTTAAAGACCGTGCTTCTCACGCCGGGCGTATCGAATTCGGCGTACTTCGAGCACACGTTCCTCGCGCAGCAGATGGGGATCGAGCTCGTTGAAGGCCGCGATCTTCTCGTCCACGACAACGTTGTCTACATGCGGACAACCGCAGGGCTGCGGCGAGTGGACATCATCTACCGGCGCATTGACGACGATTTTCTCGATCCGATGACCTTCCGTTCGGGCTCCATCCTTGGCGTTCCAGGGCTTTTCAATGCATATCGGGCTGGAAACGTAACGCTGGCAAACGCGATCGGCACGGGCGTCGCGGATGACAAGGCGATTTACGCGTACGTCCCCGAAATTATCCGCTACTACCTTGGCGAAGATGCGGTGTTGCCAAACGTCCCGACATTTTTGCTTTCGGACGCGGCTCAGCGAAGCCATGTGCTCGAGCATTTGGAGGAAATGGTGGTGAAAGCGGTTGGTGAGTCGGGCGGCTACGGGATGCTGATCGGCCCGCACAGCACAGCCGCGCAACGAGATGAGTTCCGGAGCCGCATTCTGGCCGATCCTCGAAATTACATCGCCCAGCCAACATTGGCGCTTTCTTGCGCGCCATGCCTCATTGATGGCGAGGTCGAGTCCCGGCATATCGATCTGAGGCCGTACATTTTGTGCGGTGAAAAAGTGAGCCTCGTTCCTGGAGGATTGACGCGGGTGGCGCTGCCGAAGGGTTCGCTGGTGGTGAATTCGTCACAAGGCGGCGGCAGCAAGGATACGTGGGTGCTTCGCGAGTCGCGCGAGGTAGATCCGCGACGCACGCAATCGGGCGCGATTCCCATCGGTCCTTCGCCCTTTCGGAGCCGCCTCGTCTCATGAGGCCGCCGAGGAATTATTTCGACCAATCGTTTCAGCGGGACGCCGGAATGCTATCGCGGGTGGCTGACAGCTTGTACTGGATGAGCCGTTATCTTGAGCGTGCCGAACATACGGCGAGGCTTGTGGATGTCGAGCTTCAGTTGTGGCTCGATGAATCGCTGGATGCGGGCGCTGGACGCTGGCGATTCTTGCAGGACGCGCTGCAAGTGCGTTTGCCGGAGGCGGGGCCCTCGATCGCGACAAACCCCGTGCATGTACTGGCATTCAGCCGCACGAATCACTCGTCCATTCTTTCGTCGATCGCCGCAGCGCGGGAAAATTTGCGCCACGTACGGGAACAGTGCAGTTCCGAGATGTGGGAACAACTCAACCGGCTGTATCTCGATATGATCAAGAGCGGCTCCGACGAGCGCCATGCGATCAACTCCCACGAATTTTTCCAGTCGGTGCAGGATGGCGCTCATCTTTTTCAAGGGATCACGGACGCAACGATGAGCCACGGCGAGGGCTGGCAGTACATACAGCTTGGCCGCTACGTAGAAAGAACCGACACGCTGGCATGCCTAATCGCCAAGCATTTCGAGCGATTTCCCGCGCCTCCCGAACAGTCGGTGGAGAGCGCGGAATATCTCGAGTGGATCGGGCTTCTCCGGGGCTGCGGCGCTTTTGAGGCGTATTGCAAAACGCACACGGCGGAGATACGTCCGCTGCGCATCTCGGAGTTTCTCCTTCTCAACCCTGAATTTCCGCATTCCGTGCGGTTCGCGGTGGAGCGAGTAAATGCCGCCTTGCACGTGATCGGCGAACTCACCGAACGGCGCGCCAAATTGCCCACTCGGATCGCGGGCCGCCTGCGCGCACAGCTCAGTTTCACGCAGATCGAAGAGATTGTGGCGCAGGGCGCGCACGGATATCTCGCCAGCATCCGGAGCGAGTGCGGACGAATTCATACGGCCATTCACCAAATCTACTTTGATTATCTCGTCGAATCGGAGCTGATCGCTTGAACCAAAACGCGGCGTTGGCGCGTCTTAGTCGAGGAGGCCTTTCAGCATGACCTACTCGATTCGCCACGTTACGAACTTTCGCTACGAACCTGCGATCCGGGAAAGCTTGATGGAAGTGCGCATGCAGCCGCGCAGCGACGCACGGCAGCGATGTCACACGTTCCTGCTCGACGTGACACCGCGAACCAACGCCATGGCTTACCGCGACTTCTTCGGAAACACGATCCATCATTTCGATATTCCCGGCCGCCACGCACTCATTGAGGTAAAAGCCGAAGCCCTCGTGGACGTCACGGCTCATCCGGTCCCCGAATCTTCCGGCGCGGGCAGTTGGCAGGAGCTCGACGCGAGGATTTCAACGGGCGAGCTCATGGACATGCTTCTCCCCAGCACGTTCGCGTTGCCCACGGAAGAACTCGACAAGCTCGCGCAAGAAATTCACTGGGAGCGGCGCGGCAATCCTTTTGACTGCGTACTCGAATTGAACGAGGCGCTCTTCCGAAGCATCGAGTACGCGCCCAACACGACGGAAGTGGATTCGCCGATTGACGACGCGCTGCGCGCCCGGCGCGGCGTGTGCCAAGATTTTGCGCACATCATGATTGCGTTGCTACGCAAACAACAGATTCCCGGCCGCTACGTCAGCGGCTACTTGTTCCACGCGAAGGAAACCCACGACCGGTCCTCCGCCGGCGCGACGCATGCCTGGGTTGAAGCATTTCTGCCGTCACTCGGCTGGGTGCCATTCGATCCGACGAATAATCTTTTGTGCGAGGAGCGGCACATCCGCGTGGCAGTCGGGCGCGATTACGCTGACGTGCCCCCGACTCGCGGCGTTTACAAAGGCGAAGCGGAGAGCGAACTTTCGGTGGCTGTGACCGTTTCCAAGGTCGATTCACCCGCGCCGCAGGAGTTGCCGCCGTCAACCGTCATTCGCTCGAGGCCCGTGAAATATGACTCAACGGATTCCGGGCAAGATCAACAGCAGCAGTAGCCATCGCCGCTTCTCCACGTTCAAACCCGGGATCATTTTGCAGCTGTGGCGTATCGCGTGCGATGCCGTCTGCCCCAGGCAGACATTAGTTTCAGAATCGGCCGCAAACTCTGCCCGTGGCGCGTGAGTGAATATTCGACGCGCGGCGGAACTTCAGCATAAACCGCTCGGTCGATAATCTGGTCGCGTTCGAGTTCGCGAAGATGCTTCGTCAACATCTTCTTGGACGTGCTGGGGATCAATCGCTGCAGTTCGCTAAAGCGCCGAGTTCCCGTTTCAAGATGGAAAATAATCAGGGGCTTCCATTTCCCGCCGATAATGTTTGTCGTGAGTTTCACGGGACATTCGAAGTGGTCCATCGCATCCCCCCGGAGACCTGGTGACCAAAAAGTGCCTACTGGTCAAAAAGAGACTTTAACCTAGAATCGGCGGTCGCGGGAAATGCGGCCTCGATTGTTCGTGGCCCTGATGGCCGACTGTGATTATTAGGGGAGGATTCCATGCCGAGCAAACGGCCGGTTGTGCTGTATGGAGCGAGCGGGTTTTCAGGGCGCCTCGTTGCGGAATTCTTGCGCGAGTACAACGTGCCCTTCATCGCTGCGGGGCGAAACGCCATCAGAATCAGGGATGTGATGAGCCACGTCCCGGGAATTGAAACCGCGGACTACGAGGTGGTGGAAGTAGGCGGTTCAGTGGACGAACTAGCCAAATTATTTGCGGGCGCGAAAGTAGTTTGCAACACGGTCGGCCCGTTCATCTATCACGGCCCGGTGGTGGTCGAGGCTTGCCTGAGGGCTGGATGCCATTACGTGGATATTGGCGGCGAGCAAGCATGGCACCGGCAAGTCGCGGAGGAATGGGGCTACAAGTTCGCACAGAAGCATCTAGTCGTCGCGCCGGGAACTGCGTTCATGTCCGCGCCGAGCGATGCAGCCGCGAGAATCTGCATGGAGTCGGGCGCGATTGATACTCTCGAAATCCTGACGATGTTCAACGGTTTCCCGACTTTTGGCTCAACGCAGACGATTTTCGCGGTGATTCAAACGGATGGCTACTATCTCGAGCAGAACCGGTACCACGAGTGGGCGCGCGCGACAGGCTATGAAGTGGTCGTACCTGGCTACATCCGGACTCAGTTGGCGTTGAGCTGGGGCGGATTTCCGCATCCGGTTTGGTACAAGAATCACCCGCAAGTCGCGAACGTGCGGTCTTTCGGGGGATTGCTCATCCGCCAGATCATGGAAAATGTTCTAGCGACCGAAAAACATTTCGAGGAAAAAATTCGGCCGCTGCCGAAGAAAGAACAGGAAAAGCAATTGGCGGAGATGGCCAGCGCAGTACAGGCGGGCACGCCGCCACGCGAAAATCCCCGCGAGCAGCGGACGATTGACGTGATCGTCGGGCGCGGCTCGACGGATTTCGTGCAATGCGTGCTATTCGGGACGTGCTGCTATCGCCAGACGGGGCTGATCCAGGCGTGGGCAGCGCACAATCTTGTCAACGGTGCGCCGCGGCAGGTGGGTTACGCCTCGCCGGCGGCCGCCTTCGGAGCTCGCGAACTTCTCAAAACTCTCGAGGGATACGGGCTCTCGAAAATGAAGATGCTTTCGTGATGGCGGATCAGCGGAGGGGAATCGCTTGCAGTTGGGTTCCACGCTAAACTTAAAATTACATGCGAGCGATCGACTATTTCGATAAAGGTGCGGAGGCTCACCCGGATCGGACTGCGATTCTCGATCGCGGCACGCACTGCTCTTATCGCGGCGCGCGTGCATCGAGTGAGAAAATTTCACGCGCCATGCGAGCTGCCGGATTGCGCGATGAAGATCGCGCGGCGATCTATTCGATCAACGACGGGCGCGTTTTGCTCTGCATGCTGGGCTTAATGCGCGCCGGCGCGGCGTGGGTGCCGCTCAATTATCGCAACGCTGCCGCCGCCAACATCGAATATCTCAATTACGTTGCCGCTTCCTGGCTCTTCTACCATAGCGATTTTCGTGATGACGTTGCGGCATTGAGGAATAGGGTACCGACGCTACGGAATCTCGTTTGCATTGACGCGGCGTGCGGCGACGATCCCTCGCTCGAATCGTTTATGACGCAGGGCGAGGATGCGCCGGACATCGATTGGGGCGACGCCGGCGGAAATATCGAGCGGCTTGTGGGACTCGTGCCTACTGGCGGGACCACTGGCCCGGCGAAGGGCGTTCGCGTGACGAGCCTCGCGTGGGGCACAATGCTGGATATGGCCTCGCATTATTGGCGCGCCGGCGACGATGTCGAGCCCGTGAGTCTCTGCGTCGCGCCGCTTTCGCACGCGGCGGGCGTTGTGGCGTTTGCGATGTTCTCGCTTGGCGCGACGAACGTCGTGATGCCTGGTTTCGAACCACTCGAAGTACTGCGAGCGATCGAGCAGCATCGTGTTACGCATTTATTTCTTCCGCCGACCGCGCTTTACAAGCTTCTGGCGCTTCCGGAGATCGCGAAATTCGATTATTCGAGTCTGCGCGTTTTCCTACTTGCGGGATCGCCGGTTTCGCCAGACAAGCTCAAGCGAGCTGTGGAGATTTTCGGGCCCTGTATGTGCCAGTCCTACGGGCAGACCGAAGCGCCGATGCTGCTGACGTGGCTCGACCAGAAAACCGTGGCCGCGGCTGCCGGCGGAGAACATCCCGAGCGGCTGGCGAGTTGCGGCCGGGCCACTTCGGCTGTGCGGCTCGCGATCATGGATGACGAAGGACACTTACTGCCGGCCAATCAAACCGGCGAAATCGTCGCGCGCGGCACGCTCGTTACCCCGGGTTACTACAATCTTCCCGAAGCAACTGCCGAGATCCGCAAGTTTGGCTGGCATCACACGGGAGACATCGGCTACCGCGACGAGGACGGCTTCTTCTATATCGCCGATCGCAAAAAAGACATGATTATTACGGGCGGCTTCAATGTGTTTTCCGCCGAAGTCGAAGCGGGGATCATGGCGCTGCCGGAAGTTCACGAATGCGCAGTGATTGGCGTGCCTGACGAAACTTGGGGAGAAGCGGTGAAGGCCCTCGTGGTGCTCGAACAAGGGTCGTCGCTCGACGAGCACGCGATCATCAGCCACTGCAAAGTAAAACTCGGGGGTATGAAATCACCTAAATCGGTGGAATTTCGAGATGAGATTCCGAAGACGCCCGCAGGCAAACTTGACCGGAAAACGCTCCGTGCTCCTTATTGGAAAGGAACCGACAGAGCGGTGCACTGAGAAATTTCGTGTTGAACGTGCACTGGGAGTGAAGATGCCAGGCTGAAGCCCGGCGCTACATTTGCCTGTCGAGATTGATGGCGGCGCGGCTAGTTTTGTTTGGCTTCGCGAGCCTCAGCGGCAGCTTGATTCGCACGGAATATCACATAGGCGCGAATCGATTCGGCGTCGCCGTGCGAGAGTTCCTTCGAAAACGAAACCATTCCGTTCGGCTGCAACATTCCATCGAGCACGATATGAAACCACTGATCGCTCGCAAGGGCGCTCGAATAGCGCAGATCGGGCAGTACGCCTCCGCTGACCGCAACATCACCGTGGCATTCGGCGCAGTAGCGCTGAAAGAGAGCTTCTCCCGACTTGATCGTTGCTGGGCTCGCAGTTGATGGAGGCGGACTCAGCGGGGGCCGCACGGGCGGCTCGACGACTGGAAGCGTTGCTTTGCCGCCGAGCTTGAATGCGAGCATTTGTCCGACGTTCGGCGGCTTGCTCAATTTCAGCGCGATTTCGCCCGTCGCCAGCGGAAAAACTCCGCCCCAACCCGAGAGTACGGCGATGTACTGTTCGCCGTTCACTTCGTATGCTACGGGGCCGGCCATCACGCCTGTGCTGGCTGTGAATGACCAAACTTTTTGCCCGTTGTCGGCGCGATACGCCTCAAAGTTTCCATCCGCCGTGCCTTCAAACACCAAATTTCCAGCCGTGGAAAGCACGCCGCCATTCCAGGGCGCCGAGCGTTCGATTGCCCAAGCTTGCTTCTGTTGCAGCGGATCCCATGCGACGAGTTTTCCCTTAATTGTACTGAGAATGGCGCTCTTGATTTTCGGGTCCTGCGGCATGCCTGCCGCGACAACATCCACGCCGTAATTCGGCGCGAGCGATTTGACTTCGAAATGATCAGGGGATTTATATTTGAAACCGACGTCGTTAACTGGGATGTAGACGAGACCCGTCATCGGATCGAAAGACATGGGCTGCCAACTGTGCGCGCCGAGAGGGCCGGGCACAACCGGCGCGGGATCCTTGCCGGGATATCGTGCGATGAGAGTTTCGATGGGCCGGCCGATCTTCATGTCCACGCCGGTAGCCCAATTGATGTAGGTGTATGGCTTGGCGGAGATGAGCGCGCCGGTCGCGCGATCGAGAACGTAGAAAAAACCATTCTTGGGCGCGTGGAATAGAACTTTGCGGGCTTGTCCGTCGATCGTGACGTCCGCGAGAGTGATTTGCTGGCTCGCGGTGTAGTCCCACATTTCCGCGGGCGTTTCTTGATAATGCCAGACGTATTCGCCGGTATCCGGCTTCACAGCGACAATCGAGGAGAGAAATAAATTGTCGCCGCCCTTGGGGCTGCGAATGTGCCAGTTCCACGGCGCGCCGTTGCCCACGCCGAGATAGAGAAGATCGAGCTCGGGATCGTATACGATCGAATCCCAGACGGTTCCCCCGCCGCCAAATTTCCACCACTCGCCGGTCCAGGTCTTCGCTGCCTTTGCAAGAATCGGCCTCTCGAATGGTTTCGAGGGATCGCCCGGAACGGTATAGAAGCGCCAGATTAGGCTGCCGGTTTCGGCATCGTAGGCGGATACGTAGCCGCGAACACTCATCTCGGCGCCACCATTTCCGATGATGACTTTGCCTTTTACGACGCGGGGCGCGCCGGTGATTGTGTAGCGAAATTTGGGGTCGATCGTCAGCGTTTCCCAGACTCTCCTGCCCGTGGCTGCGTCGAGCGCGATGAGACGCCCATCGAGCGTGGCGAAGATTACTTTGCCGTGCCAAACGGCGACACCGCGATTAACGACATCGCAACACGCGTTCACGCCCCATTCCGGAGGGACTTTTGGGTCGTAGGCCCAGAGCGGAGCGCCAGTCGCGGCATCGAGCGCGAAAACTTTGCTCCACGCGCTGGTGAAGTACATCGTGCCGTCAACAACGATCGGAGTAGCTTCCTGCCCGCGGCGCGTGTCGAGATCGAAGTGCCAGACGAGGCCGAGTTGCGAGACGTTGCCGTCGTTGACGGATTTCAGCGGACTGAATCGCTGCTCGTTGTAAGTGCGGCCGTAGGTGAGCCAGTTTGCGGCGTCGCGATCGGCGCCTTCGATTCGAGCGGCATCGACGTTTGCATTTCTCGAAATCGGTGTGGTGTTGGAAGGAACGCTTTTAGGACCGCAACCTCCGGTCACGATGCACAAAAGAATCGCAGTGAGATGAACGAGAGATTTGGGACGGAGCGAGTAATTGTTCATCGTCGTCGGCGCGGCGCGACTCGTGCGCTGCGGCATATATATCGAAACGTCTGCCGAGAGTCCAGTTGGTTCGCCCGATGCCGCGCGAATTGCAGGAAGAAGATTTTCAGGCCGGCGTCGTTTGCGACTGGCGCGCCAATTCCCTCTCGATGATTCGGCGGGCATGGACTCCGCCTGCGTCAATCTTGAGATTGCGCAACTCGCGTCCTGGGCGCTGGAGAATGCTTTGCTGCTGCGCGTCGAGCACGACGAGATCCTCCGCGAAGACAGCCGCTTGGCCGTCACGAATCCGGAAGGTGAGGCCGCGATCTTCCGTCTGGAAATTTCGAGCCATGCCCCAGTGATACCACGTGGAGGTTTCTGTCTCGGGGGTCATGAGATTGACGACGATGCCCGTGACACCCTTCGAGCGATCACCTTCGGGCGCGCCGGTTCCAGCGAGCGCTACGCCGACATCAATCATCACGTTCGCAGGCAAAGAAAACTGGCAGATCTGCCAACGATCGCATTTTTCGCCGGAGCGCAGATTCGCGGACCAGAACGGAGGCGGATCGATGCCGTACATCCATCGAGTCAGCGTGACGGTGAAATCATCGGACGTGGCTTTGATCGGCGCTTCGACGATCTCGCGCTGTCCGATGCTGGTGGGATGCACGTAGGTCTCGTGGGATAAGTCCATCAGGTTATCCACCAGCAGGAGATAATCGCATTTCATGTGATAGGTGCTGCCCTCGAAAATCCAGTTTGGGTCCGAGCACCAATGCAGATCGGGAATTTTACTCTCCGCCGCGAGTCTTGGATCGCCGATCCAGACCCACACGAAGCGGTGCTTCTCGGCGACGGGATACGTGCCGACATTAAAATCTTTTCTTACGCCCTCCTGTCCGGGCATCCAGACGCACTGGCCGCACTCGTTAAATTCTAGGCCGTGATATTTGCAAACCAGATGTTCGCCCTGCAGATAGCCCATCGAAAGCGGAAGGAGGCGGTGCGGGCAGCAATCCTCGAAGCAGGAGATCGCTCCGTTCATTTGGCGGTACAGCACGATGGGCTCGCCGCAGACGGTGCGGGCGAATGGCGCGTGCTTGATTTCGGAATCCCAAGCGACGGCGTACCAAGTATCTCGAAGGAACATTTGCGTTTCTCCTCGATCGAGCTTGTTTCATAATGTGAACTATGATTTCATATTGACATTACCGGAATTCTATCTACAATGCGGCCGTCGTCAAGTAGAACTTAGCGAGGAATCGCCCGGCGCAACGAGAGTGGATTGCGGCGTGTCGTTCGAGAGGATGAGCGGTTGCCGTCAACATCGCGATTACGGAAAGGACAAGCCTTGCGCCGTGGTGCGGGGGCGCCCGGATCGAGCAAATCGCTGCAGAAGGCGCTGCGCATTCTCGTTCATCTCGGCCAGAACGGCCCGGAAATGGGCATCACGCAAATCGCCACGGCCCTGAGCATCAATAAGACGACCGCTCATCGCTTGCTGAATGCCATGGAGCGGTTCCAGATCATCGAGAAAAATCCGCACAGCGAGCGTTACCGGCTGGGCTTGAAGCTGCATGAATTGGGGACCAGGGCGGTGGAATCGCGAACATTGCGCAGCGAGGCGCATGCCGCCCTGCTCGAACTTGCGGGCGAGTCGCGCGAGAGTGTGAGCCTCGCCGTGCCGGGATCGGGCGGAATCATGTGCCTCGATCGGGTGGATTCGCGCGACACGGTGATCGCGGTGCGCACGCCGGTCGGCGCTTGCTTCCCTGCTCACTGCACGGCGGTCGGAAAAGCTGTGCTCGCGCACCTGCCGGAAAAGGAAATCGAGATCATTCTTGCTGCAGCCGGTGCGGCGAACGGATTGCCTCGATTCACAGCATCCACGCTGACGCGCATCCCGGCTCTTAAGGAAAATTTGCGGCAGATCATTCAGCGCGGATATGCTCTCGATAATCAGGAGCTCGAACGCGGCCTAAGCGGCGTCGCAGCGCCGATTCGTACGAATGAAGGTCACGTGCTCGGTGCCGTCGGAATGGCCGGGCCGACGCTGCGCTTTCGCGGAAAAGAGCTGGCGAAAAAGATTGCGTTGACGCGAGAAGCAGCGGACCGAATTTCATCGAGCATGGCGATGCACCCCACCGCGATCCGGGAATCCTGATCGTATAATTTTTAGTCACAATTTTCAGTCTCCGCTACCTCTTGAGGAGGAACGAAGCTATGGCAACGCCGCATAGAGCCGACCACATCGGAAGTTTCCTGCGACCAGCAGACTTGCTCGCCGCGCGCAACGCGGACGGACAAGATCCCGCGCGGCTTCACGCGCTCGAGGACGAACACATTCTCCGCGTTCTCGCCAAGCAGAAGGAATTGGGTTTCGACATTTTCACTGACGGCGAGCTGCGGCGGAGAAATTTCATGAGCGACTTCACGGACGCCGTTGAAGGCTTCGACCTGGGCGACGCAGTGGGACGCAGTTGGCAAGCGGGACAAGCCAAGAACGCCGCGGTCAGCAGCGTCACCGGAATTGTCAGCCGGAAATTGCGTCAGGTGCGGCCACTCACTGGCCACGAGCTGCCGTTTCTGAAAGCTCACGCGCCGGGCGCGATCAAGATGACCCTGCCGAGCGCGACACAGTTCCCCGCGATTTCGTTCAAGCAAGGAGTTACGGATAAAGCGTATCCGACCCATTCGGCGCTTTTGTGGGACATTGTTGAAATTATGAAGAGCGATCTGGCCAAGCTTTCGACTGAGGGCGTACGCTACATCCAGATTGATGCGCCGCGTTACAGCTATTACATGGATCCCAAGTGGCGCGAATGGATTCACACGGAAATGAAAATGGATCCGGACGCAGCGCTCGACGAAGCGATTCGCGCGGACAACGCGTGCTTTGAGGCTGCGCGAAAGCCGGGCGTGGAACTCGCGATTCATCTTTGCCGGGGAAATAATCGAAGCCACTGGTACGCCGAGGGCGGCTACGAAGCGGTCGCCGAAAAGCTTTTCGGCACGATGGCGGTGGACCGGTTCCTGCTCGAATACGATGACGAACGCTCTGGCACATTCGAGCCGCTGCGATTCATTCCAAAGGGAAAGACAGTCGTCTTGGGCCTAATCAGCTCCAAGCGAGCGCAACCCGAGAGCGCGGACGAGATCGTCGAGCGAATCGAAGCGGCGTCGAAATTCGTTCCGCTCGAAAATCTTGCGTTGAGTCCGCAGTGCGGATTCGCATCAACGATGGAAGGAAATCTTCTTACGGAAGACGATCAGTGGACCAAGCTGCGGCTCGTGGCGGAAACGGCGAAGCGCGTCTGGAATTAGGCCGCAGCTAACGCTTCGGCTCGGCTTCCGCGAGCACTTGCTCGGCGATATGAAACGCGGAATTCGCAGCAGGAACGCCGCAGTAGATCGCAGTTTGCAGCAGGACTTCTTTAATTTCCGCGCGCGTAATTCCGTTGCGGAAAGCGGCGCGCAGATGCATCGCTAGCTCGTCGCCGCGGTTTAGCGCCACCATCAGGGCGACGGTGACCAAGCTGCGTGTCTTTTGAGGCAAATCCGGCCGTGACCAAATTTCTCCCCAAGCGTAACGGGTAATGAGGTCCTGAAATTCGTCGTTGAACTCATTGCGATTGTTTTGCGCCCGGTCCACGTGCGCATCACCCAGAACCCTACGGCGGATGGACATTCCTTGCTGGTAACGGTCGCGCTCATCCATGCCGTCCTCCTTACGCCGTCAGGAATTTAATTAGTTCCGAGGTGAATTGCTCGGAGGCTTCGATGTTCGATATATGCGCTGCGTTCAGTTCGACGTAGCGCGCCCCGGGAATTTTCTCGGCGAGCGAACGGCCGTCCGCAGCCGGAGTCGCAGCGTCCTGGTTGCCGGTGATGACAAGCGTGGGCACACGAATTTGATCGACGCGTTCGCGCGCGTCGAAGTCGCGCACCGCGGCGCAACACGCCACGTAGCCTTCCTGCGGCATGCTCTCGATCATGCGTTGAGCGGCAGCAAAGATTTCAGGCGAGTGTGCGCGAAATGTAGGCGTGAACCACCGTTCGCATACGGCGGCCGAAACGGCTACCATCCCACCCTTCCGGACATTCTCGATCCGCGCGTTCCATATTTCCGCTTTGCCGATTTTCGCGGCTGTATTGCAAAGCGCGATTTTGTTCAACCGCTTCCGCGCATTCAGGCCGAGCCACATGCCGATCATTCCGCCCATGGACAGCCCGCAGAAATGCGCGCGCTCGATCCCCAGATGATCCATCAGGTGGAGAACATCGGCGGCGAGCTGTTCGATGGTGTAGGGTCCGGGCGTCACAGATGTCCTACCCTCTCCACGCGTGTCGCAACGCAAAACGTGGAATCGTTTCTCGAGCTCAGGCATTTGCGGATCCCACATCGAGAGATTCGCGCCTAGCGAATTCGAAAAGACGAGCGCAGGCGCGTCAGCCGCGCCGGTCAGCATGTAATTTACTTCGAGGTCTTGAATTCTTACGCTGGGCATGAGGTTACTCGTTGCTTCTGGATAATTTCACATGGCGCGCGGCGTGTGCCTGCAGCACGCTGTCAATCAGGCGGCTGGCCTCGCCGAGATATTCCCGCGGATCGAAAAGTTTATCGAGATCCTGATTGCTCAAGTGCTTGGTAACCGCCACATCGTGGGCCAGCACCTCGCGCAAATCGCGATGCTCGGCTCGAGCGCGGTTGCTCGCCGCTTCGACGATCTCGTGGGCGGTCTGGCGGCCGACGACTTGCGCGAGCAACATCTGAGCCGCTTCGGCAAAGATCAAACCACGCGTGATTTCAAGATTGTCGCGCATCTTCGAGCCGTCAATCTCCAGCTCCATCATCGCGGCCGTTAAATAATGCAATGCACCGCTGGTGAGGCGAATGATTTCCGGAATCGCTTCCCATTCGGCGTGCCAGCCTCCAAGGCCGCGCTCGTGTTCCTGGACCATCGCAGCCAGAACGGAAGCGACCAGGCCAGGTACGCGAGTGGCTGCGGAGAGAACCACCGCACAGGCAACTGGATTTCTTTTATGAGGCAACGTGGACGACCCGCCGCGTCCCGGCGCGGAAGGTTCGAAAACTTCGGCGACTTCAGTCTGCGTTTCAAGCGAGATATCCCGCGCAATTTTGCCCAGCGTTCCGGCGCAGAGCCCCATGATCGCCGCGACTTCCGCCATACGATCGCGATGCCCGTGCCACGGCACATTGGGAACAGGCAGATCGAGTTCGCGGCCGAGGGTGGCGGCCACATCCATGCCCTGATTGCCCAATGCCGCGAGCGTCCCGACAGCGCCTCCAAATTGCAGCACTAAAACTCTATGCCGAGTTTCTTCGAGCCGCGAGCGATGACGATCGAGCGCATCCACCCATCCGGCAACTTTCAAGCCGAACGTTGTTGGGAGCGCCTGCTGCATCCATGTTCGTCCGGCAACGACTGTGTTCCGATGCTTCTCCGCGATCTGTGCCGAAGCGTCCGACAATCGCTCCAGCTCCGCTTTGATGTGATCGAAGGCGTGGCGCAATTGCAGGATGAATCCCGTGTCGATGGCGTCCTGACTCGTCGCGCCCCAGTGCACGAAGCGCGTCGCTTCCTTGTCATCTTTGCCAACGAGTTCGGTGAGCTGCTTTACCAGAGGAATTGCGGGATTGCCGGCGAGAGCTGTGGCACGCGCGAGCGCGCTGATATCGAAGAGTTCCGCGCGGCATTTCGCCGAGATAATCGGCGCGACGCGGCCGGGAATAATTCCCACGCGAGCCTCGGCGCGGGCCAGGGCGGCCTCGAAATCCAGCATGCCCTGCAGGCGAGCGCGATCGTTGAATAGCTCCTCAATCGCACTCCAGCGGAACAGCGGCCCGAGAAGGCTCATGCCGTTAGTCTTATCACTCTCAGCAATCGAAGAAAACCGTTTCTTCGTCGCCCTGCATGATCACGTTCCATTGCAGGGCGCCAGCCTGTCCGCCAATTCTCTTCGCGATCAATGTTTCCCGGCGCGCCGGCTCAACCTTGCTTAGTACAAAATCGCCGGCATTCGCCGCTTCATCCGGAAAGTAGATTCGCGTCACAAGCCGGCGGAGCAAACCGCGCGTGAAAACGGAAACGGCAATGTGCGGTGCTTGCATTTTGCCGTTGGGGCCGGGCACTGGACCCGGTTTTATTGTCGTGAAGCTAAATTTTCCGTTGTCGTCCGTGAGGACGCGGCCGAAGCCGAGGAAACCTTTCTCGATGGGTTTGTCCTGCGTGTCGTCCGGATGCGCATATTTTCCATGCGCGTTTGCCTGCCAAAGTTCGATCACGCCGTCAGGCACCGGTTGGCCATCGCCATCGAACACGCGACCTTGAATCGTCACGCGCTCACCGGATACTCCGGGCCCGGCCAAATTATCAACTACCATCCATTCAAAACCGATCACGAAAAACGGGCCTACGGTCTGCGACGTTGTGGCCTGGAGGCTCATCTCCAATTCTCCATCGGCGTACCCTCGCGCCCGCTGAGAATGATGTCGAAGCGATAACCAAGCGCCTCCGCGGGAACGGTCGTTTCCCAATCAAAGAGCGATATCAGGCGTTTTCGTGCGCCTTCATCCGCTGTGCAATTGAAAACGGGGTCGAACGCAAGAAGAGGATCTCCCGGAAAATACATTTGAGTAACCAACCGCGTGGCAAACGCTGGACCGAACACCGAGAAATGAATATGCGCGGGCCGCCAGGCGTTGTAGTGGTTGCTCCAGGGATACTCACCCGGGCGAATGGTGATAAAGC
>PMAA01000055.1 GCA_003152355.1 Acidobacteriota bacterium
TCCATCACCCAGATTTCTTTGTTGCCGGAGCGATTGCTGACGAACGCGATCTGCGTGCTCGCGATTCCGGGGACGCCGCCGCTCAAACGCGCGATGATATCGTCCGCGAATTGGTGCGCGAGGCGCCGCGCGTCACCGTCCGTGGCATTTCCGCGATAATTTTTTTGGAGCGCGGCGGCAGGCGGCGACGAGCGCACATCGAATAGATTGCCGGAGACGGCGAGGCCGTTCTGCGCGTCAATGTTTCCGAATGCAATCATGTAGGTGTTCGCGGGAGCGGCGCTCCACGCCGCCGCATTTAGTTCCGAAGGTTGCGTGGGGAAAGTCGTCGGATAAAAGCTCGGGCTGACCATCTCGACGATTCCGCTGTATTCGAGGTCGTTCCATAGGACATCGTGAAATGTTTTTTCGAGAGGTTGCGCTGTTGGGGCGGTCGCACCGAAATCGGGAACGGCCAGGCGGACTTTCGAGACACCGAGGCCCGTACCAGTCTTGAACCAGTCTTGCGCTGAAGCTGTGTCGGCCGTGGCAAACAGCGCCGCAATCGCAATTGCGAGCAGAGTGCTGCGGATTGCGAACCGCGTTCCGGTTTTCATCTTCATCCCTAAGTCCTCATCACTGCCGGTGGTAATCAAACCAAAAATCTACGGTGACGTAGGATCCGCTGTAATCTCCCGGCAAACCCTGAAGCGGGCTCGACGCGCGTATCGCTCGGACGGCTGACATATCCACCGATTGATTGCCGCTCGAGTGCGTCACCTGAATGTTCGTCACCGTGCCATCGCGCAAAACTTGAAACGTCACGTCGAGTCGCGGCGCGAACTGAATTCCCGGATCGATCGTGGCCTGCAGCCAATTCGACGAGATACGCCGGTTCACAGCCTCGACGTACCACGAATAGCGCGAGCCGAAATTCCCGCCGCCCGCACCGTTGAATGCCATTCCGCCTTCGCTCGCCGCTCCCAATTTCATTGTTGGCGCGGGCGAAGAGTAGGGAACTGCCGGCGAACCGCCGCCTCCGTACGGAACGGCATTCGGGGGCGGTGGCGTTTTGTTCTCGAGTAGTCGCGACGGCTTCGAGTTATATTTCGGCGGCTTGTTCTTCTCAAATTTTGGTATCGGTGTAGCTTTTTCTTCGACCTTCGGCGGTGGCACGGGCTCAGTTTTATAAAGACCCTTGCTTTCATCCACCACGCGGCTTTCCGTCACGACGTCCGGCTGCGGCAGTGGAATCGCCGGGACGCTGCCAACGAGCCCGACCGTCATCGAACCCCCCGCCATTCCCCAGCCGGAGTCCATGTCGCCGCTATGCGAGTACATCGTGGACACAGCGACACCGGCGAGCAGCGCCGCATGAAATACGATCGCGAGCATGAATGGACCTGTGAGGCTTTGGTCCGGCCGAGTTTCGAGATAGGCGTCCATATCACTGCGAATCAGGGCGCTCGCTCAACGGCTTGGTCACGACGCTGACATTCTGAATGCCGGATTGCTGCAGCGTGTCGAGAACTGTCGCAACGCTTCCGAAAGGCACGGTTTCATCCGTGCGGAGATAAACGGGCTGGTGGGTTGGATCAGTTAGCTTGCCGCGAATCTGCGTGCCAAGATCGTGAATATTGACGGGCGAATCGCCGATGTAAATTCGCTGGGACTTGTCTATTGTGACCACGACGCGCGCTTCGGTGATTTCTTTCACGGTCTTGGTTTTTGGCAGGTCCACTTCGATGCCGGATTGAAGTATCGGCGCGGTGATCATAAAGATGAGCAGCAGCACGAGAACAACGTCCACGAACGGAACAATATTGATCTCAGATAGTGTTGTGCCCGTGTCGCGTGAAATTTGTGGCATGGCGTCAGCTATAGAGTGTTTCGATCTTCGAGACGAATTCCATCGTGAAATTGTCCATACGCGTCGCTTGGCCGCGGATGCTTTGCAGGTATTGGTTGTAGGCGATGACGGCTGGGATGGCCGCGAAGAGGCCAGCCGCGGTGGTAATCAACGCTTCCGCGATTCCCGGCGCCACGGCGCGTAGGCTTGCCGCGCCCGTCGTCGCCCAAGTCCCGTCGAACGCGTCCATCACGCCCAATACAGTTCCGAACAGTCCGATGAATGGCGATACCGAGCCAATCGTCGCGAGCCACGACATCCACTTTTCCATCGCGCGAACTTCTTCGGCGGCGGCCAATCGCATCTCGACGCCGATAGCATTGATATTTCTTGGCTTGGTGCCCGGTGGGTTCGTTCCCGTCAACTGGCCCTGGAGCTCGCGGAACCCAGCCTCGTACAGACCCGCGAGAGGGGAAGCGCCCGCTGCGGCTCGCAGCGTCCGCGGATCGGCCAAACCCCGCCCTGCGCGAAAGACCTGCAGAAACTTCCTCGTTTGCGGATCGATCCGGCTGAACAGCCGCGATTTCGACAGTATGATGGCCCAGGAAAAAAGAGACAGGAAGAGAAGAATCCCCAGAACGATTTTTGCAATCCAGCCCGTTTGCTCAATGAGCGCCGCGAGCCGGCCAANNCATGACCAGCGAAGCTAAACTATGAATCGGACCCCCCAAGCAAATAATATCGTAATGCGACCTATTTCCCCACTTCAAGGTAACACACGCTATACGCATGGTCAAACGAATCAGCACCATACGTCATCGAGTTAGATGCAACCCAACGCGCCAAGGGTAGCGGTTTTTCGCGCATTTCGGTGTGATAGAATGTCGTTTGTTGCATGAGTGATACCATTCACGTTCGCCTCGATTCGCTCGCGGCCCCTGGATCCTTCGTCACCGGGCCTGTGGATTCGTGCGCGACCTCCTATTCCGTCTCCG